>JABFXD010000615.1 GCA_013361925.1 Streptomyces sp.
CCGCCCGACGACGACTCCATCCTGGAGACCGGCCTGGAGGCCTGGAAGCGCGTCCAGGAGGTCAACCTCACCTCCGTCTACCTGTGCTGCAAGGCGGCCATCCCCTATATGCGGCAGCAGGGCAAGGGCTCCATCATCAACACGGCGTCGTTCGTCGCGAGGATGGGCGCGGCGACCTCGCAGATCTCGTACACCGCCTCCAAGGGCGGCGTCCTGGCCATGTCCCGTGAGCTGGGCGTGCAGTTCGCCCGGGAGGGCATCCGCGTGAACGCCCTGTGCCCGGGCCCGGTCAACACCCCGCTCCTCCAGGAGCTGTTCGCCAAGGACCCCGAGCGGGCCGCCCGCCGCCTCGTCCACATCCCCGTCGGCCGGTTCGCCGAGGCCGAGGAGATCGCCGCCGCCGTCGCCTTCCTGGCCAGCGACGACTCCTCCTTCGTCAACGCCAGCGACTTCCTGGTCGACGGCGGAATCTCCGGGGCTTACGTCACGCCGCTGTAGACCGCGGCCTACAGTGCCGGGATGAGCATGACGCCCCCGCCCGGCTGGTTCCGCGACCCCCACGCCCCGCACCTGGAGCGCTGGTGGGACGGCACCGCGTGGACCGAGCACCGGCGTGAGCCCGCACTCCAGGGCCCGCCGGTGCCGGCCCCCGCCGACGGCGCCTCGGGGCGGGCCAAGGCGATCGCCCTCACGACCGCCGGGGTGGTCCTGGTCGCCGCGATCGTCACGGGCGCGTTCGTCCTGCGCGAGGACGACGACGGCGCGGACTCCGGCGTCGACGTGGCCGTCACCGAGTCCATCACCCCCACCTACGCACCGACCGGCGAGCCACCCTCGCCGTCCGCCACCGAACCCTCGGCCGACGACCCGGCCGTGGTCGAGGACCAGCTCAACGGCATCACCGTGCCGCTCCTCGACGGCTGGGTACGGCCCCAGTACGTGGTCGACGACGACATCCTCATGACCACCGACGGCACCTACGACTGCCCCGGCGATCCCGGCACCTGCCGGCACGGCCTCGTCATCTCCCGCACGGTCACCGACAACGACGAGACGTCCCCCGAGGCCCTCGCCGAGGCCGACATCTCCGAAGCCGCCGACGCCGCCTACGACCGCGACCTCGTCGGCCAACGGCCCTTCGGCGGCATCGAGTCCCACCAGCTGGTGAAGTCGGGGCCGGTCGCGGTGGCGGGCCGCGCGG
The DNA here is from genome assembly GCA_013361925.1 of Streptomyces sp. GTDB lineage: Bacteria > Actinomycetota > Actinomycetes > Streptomycetales > Streptomycetaceae > Streptomyces. The sequence goes on from JABFXD010000615.1 coordinate 1,202, forward strand.
GGTATTACGTGCGCTGGCGCGTCAAGACCGCCGAGGGGCCCGGCGGTTACGTGCAGTCCCTCGCCTTCCAGTCCAGCGTCGGCACCGAGTCGCCCGTCGTCGTGCGCTACGTCTTCGACGCGGGCGAGGACGGGCCGCCGCTCGCCGACATGGACCGGATCACCAAGGGCATCCGGTCCACGGCCGACACGGCGGGCGGCGGGGTGGGCAGCAGCATCGGCCCCACGGGATGACCTACAGGAAGGTCTGACCTTCCCCGCGATACGTCGGTACGGTCGCCGTCACGGCGTCCCCCTCGACGAGATGCAGCGTGTCGAACCGCTCGCACAGCTCACCGGCCTTGGCGTGCCGGAACCACACCTTGTCGCCGATGAGCAGGTCGTCGGCGGGGGAGCCCAGCAGCGGGGTCTGCACCTCGCCGGGACCCTCCTGGGGGTCGTACTTCAGCCCCTCGGGGAGGTAGGGCACGGGGAGCCGGTCGGGCCCGGGCGCACCGGAGGCCGGATACCCGCCGCCGAGGACCGTCACGATGCCCACACCGGGCCGCCGTACGACGGGCTGCGCGAAGAGTGCGGCCGGACGCCCGGCGAAGGACGTGTAGTTGTCGAACAGGCGCGGGACGTACAGCCCGGACCCGGCACCGATCTCGGTGACCGCGTCCTCGGCCGCGGTGGTCTGCACACTGCCCGTGCCACCACCGTTGACGAACTCCAGGTCCGGCACCACGGCCCGCACCGCCCGCACCACCGCGGCCCGCCGCTCGGCGAGCTCCTTGCGCGCGGTGGCCTGCATCAGCCGCACGGCACGGGACCGGAACGGCCGCCCGGCGACGGAGTCGCCCACACCGGCGATATGACCCTCGTACGCCATGATCCCGACGACCTTGAACCCTGGCCGTCGGGCCACCGCCCGTGCCAGGTCGGCGACTTGGGCGGGGGAGTGCAGTGGGGAGCGGAGCGCGCCGACGCGCACCCGGCCGCCGAGGAGCTTGAGCGAGGTGTCCAACTCCAGGCAGACCCGCACGACTTCACGTCCGCCGTCCCGCGCGCGGTCGATGAGATCGAGCTGGGCGACGTCGTCGACCATGACGGCGACGGCCGAGGCGAGCTTGGGGTCGGAGGTCAGTTCGGCGTACCCGGAGCTGTCCGCGGACGGGTAGGCGAGCAGGACGTCGTCGAACCCGGACCGGGCCAGCCACAGCGACTCGGCGAGGGTGAACGACATGATCCCGGCGAAGCCGTCCCTGGCGAGGACGCGTTCGAGCAGCGCCCGGCACCGCACGGACTTGCTGGCGACCCGGATCGGCTTCCCGTTCGCCCGGCGGACGAGATCGTCCGCGTTGGCGTCGAAGGCGTCCAGATCCACGATCGCGAGAGGGGCGGCGAGATGGGCGGTGGCCCGGTCGTAACGGGCCCGGTCGGCGGCGCGCGCAGTCATGAACGAAGCCTGCCAGACAGGATTACCGCAGGGTAGGGGGACGTTCCGGGCAGATGCCCCGGGCTCGTGGACTGGTTCCCGTTCGCCCAGGGACAAGCCGTAGAGTGACGCGCACGTACGAAGGGTGCGCCGGGATGCCGGGCCAACCGCGCGGGTATGCGTGCCCGAGGGCGGGGAACCACGGCACACTCCGCACGGGTCCGTCCGGGCGACCGACGCCCCCGTACGACGACAGGCCCGGGCACGAGGGAAACGGGGGGCGCATGAGCACGGAAGCGCGGCACGCCTCCATCCCCCCACGTCCCACGGCGCCGCCCCGCCCCACGGAGCCCCCGACGACCTCCGAGCCC
>JABFXD010000168.1 GCA_013361925.1 Streptomyces sp.
CCACCGCGCTACGCCCCCGGCGAACAGCCCTGTATCCGGGATTCCCCGAAGGGACCAGCGCGTTAGGGTCCATGAATACGAGGGGAGTGGAGTCCCCGAGTGGCTCCAAGCCCCGCAGGGATACGCAGGGAAACGTGAAGACGGCCCGGCGCCGTCGTAAGACGAGCAGGTGGATACGTGACGAATCTGATGCCCTCCGCCGCCGGCGAGCCTTCCATCGGTGGTGGCCTCGGCGACCAGGTCTACAACCGGCTGCTCAACGAGCGGATCATCTTCCTCGGCCAGCCGGTCGACGACGACATCGCGAACAAGATCACCGCACAGCTGCTGCTCCTTGCCGCCGCGGACCCCGACAAGGACATCAACCTCTACATCAACAGCCCCGGCGGCTCGATCACGGCCGGCATGGCGATCTACGACACCATGCAGTTCATCAAGAACGACGTGGTGACCATCGCCATGGGCCTCGCCGCTTCCATGGGACAGTTCCTGCTCAGCGCGGGCACCCCGGGCAAGCGTTTCGCGCTGCCGAACGCCGAGATCCTGATCCACCAGCCCTCCGCGGGTCTGGCCGGCTCGGCTTCCGACATCAAGATCCACGCCGAGCGGCTGCTGCACACCAAGCGGCGGATGGCGGAGCTCACCGCCCAGCACACCGGTCAGACGTTCGAGCAGGTCACCCGTGACTCCGACCGCGACCGCTGGTTCGACCCCGAGGAGGCCAAGGAGTACGGCCTCATCGACGACGTCATCACCGCGGCCGTCAACATGCCGGGCGGCGGCGGCACCGGGGCCTGAGCCCCGCCGCGGGGCCCGTGAAGGCCCCGCAGAGCCCCCAGCCGACCGCCACAGCTCCTAGGAGACAGACAGTGAACGACTTCCCCGGCAGCGGCCTGTACGACCGCACGCGCGCCGAGTACACGGGCCCCTCGGCGGAGTCCCGGTACGTGATCCCGCGCTTCGTCGAGCGCACCTCGCAGGGCATCCGCGAGTACGACCCGTACGCGAAGCTCTTCGAGGAGCGCGTGATCTTCCTCGGCGTGCAGATCGACGACGCCTCCGCCAACGACGTCATGGCGCAGCTGCTGTGCCTGGAGTCGATGGACCCCGACCGGGACATCTCGGTCTACATCAACAGCCCGGGCGGCTCCTTCACCGCCCTCACGGCGATCTACGACACGATGCAGTTCGTGAAGCCCGACATCCAGACGGTCTGCATGGGCCAGGCGGCCTCCGCCGCCGCGATCCTGCTGGCCGCCGGTACGCCGGGCAAGCGCATGGCGCTGCCGAACGCGCGCGTGCTGATCCACCAGCCGTACAGCGAGACGGGCCGCGGTCAGGTCTCCGACCTGGAGATCGCCGCCAACGAGATCCTGCGGATGCGCGGGCAGCTCGAGGAGATGCTGGCCAAGCACTCCACCACGCCGATCGAGAAGATCCGCGAGGACATCGAGCGCGACAAGATCCTCACGGCCGAGGAGGCGCTCGCCTACGGTCTGGTCGACCAGATCATCTCCACCCGGAAGATGAACAACGCCGCAGTCCGCTGACGCGACTGCTGTATCGTCTGCCGCCCCTTGGCACGGTTCGTGTGCTTTGACACGCTGCACGTCAAAGTGAACCGGGCCAAGGGGGGCCCGAACGGGGGGCCAGGCAAGGTACCGTCGGAATAAGGCAGCACCAGGAGCCGCTGGATTCGAAAGCGTCCAGGCGTCTCCCAGGCGAAGGGGAAGCACACCGTGGCACGCATCGGTGACGGCGGCGATCTGCTCAAGTGCTCGTTCTGCGGCAAGAGCCAGAAGCAGGTCAAGAAGCTCATCGCAGGGCCCGGTGTCTACATCTGCGACGAGTGCATCGATCTCTGCAACGAGATCATCGAGGAAGAACTCGCGGAGACGAGCGAGGTGCGCTGGGAGGAACTCCCCAAGCCCCGCGAGATCTACGAGTTCCTCGAGGGCTACGTGGTCGGCCAGGAGGCCGCCAAGAAGGCGCTCTCCGTAGCGGTCTACAACCACTACAAGCGCGTCCAGGCCGGCGAGAACGGCGGCGCCAACGGCCGTGACGACGCGATCGAGTTGGCCAAGTCCAACATCCTGCTGCTGGGCCCCACGGGCTCCGGCAAGACGCTGTTGGCCCAGACACTGGCCCGCATGCTGAACGTCCCCTTCGCGATCGCGGACGCAACCGCGCTCACGGAGGCGGGGTACGTCGGTGAGGACGTCGAGAACATCCTCCTCAAGCTCATCCAGGCGGCGGACTACGACGTCAAGAAGGCCGAGACCGGGATCATCTACATCGATGAGATCGACAAGGTCGCGCGGAAGAGTGAAAACCCGTCGATCACGCGGGACGTGAGCGGCGAGGGCGTCCAGCAGGCCCTCCTGAAGATCCTGGAAGGCACGACGGCGTCGGTCCCCCCGCAGGGCGGCCGCAAGCACCCCCACCAGGAGTTCATCCAGATCGACACGACGAACGTCCTGTTCATCGTGGGCGGCGCCTTCGCGGGCCTGGAGAAGCTCATCGAGTCCCGCGCGGGAGCGAAGGGCATCGGCTTCGGCGCGACGATCCGCTCGAAGCGCGAGCTCGAGGCCAAGGACCAGTTCGAGGACGTCATGCCGGAGGACCTGGTGAAGTTCGGGATGATCCCGGAGTTCATCGGCCGCCTCCCGGTCATCACGTCGGTCCACAACCTCGACCGCGAGGCGCTCCTCCAGATCCTGGTGGAACCCCGCAACGCGCTCGTCAAGCAGTACCAGCGCCTCTTCGAACTCGACGGCGTGGAACTGGACTTCGAGCGCGAGGCCCTCGAAGCCATCGCCGACCAGGCCATCCTCCGCCAGACCGGCGCCCGAGGCCTGCGCGCCATCATGGAGGAAGTCCTCCAGGGCGTGATGTACGAGATCCCGTCCCGCAAGGACGTGGCGAGGGTCGTCATCACGGCAGACGTGGTCCACTCCAACGTCAACCCGACGCTGATCCCGCG
>JABFXD010000897.1 GCA_013361925.1 Streptomyces sp.
AGGGGCGTATGGCCTGCAAAGGGCCCAGAGGGCCTATCGGTGGAGTGCTTTGGGGCGACGTCAGGAGGTCTTGACGGTGACCTTGCCCTCGATGATGTCCTTCTTGGCCGCCTCGACCGCCGCGACGACGTCGGTCATGGCCTTGTACTTGGGGTTGGAGTCGGCGAAGCCGACGCCGCCGGACTTCAGGTCACCGCGGACGACACCGGTGAGCGGCTTGCCCTCGTAGACCGACTTGGCGAGGTCGTAGACCGCGCCACCGACGTTCTTGAGTGCCGAGCCCAGGATGTAGTCCTTGTAGTTCTTCAGCGCGTCCTGGTTGTACTGGTCGGAGTCGACGCCGATGGCCCACACCTTCTTGGCGGCGGCCTCGGAGATCACGCCCTGACCGGAGAGACCGGCGGCGTGGTAGATGACGTCGGCGCCCTTCTCGATCTGGCCGCTGGCCGCCTCCTTGCCCTTGTCGGGGCTGGAGAAGCCGCCCTCCTGCGGGGTCTGGGTCAGGTACTGCGACTCGATCTTGATCTTCGGGTCGACGGACTGGACGCCCTGCTTGAAGCCCGCGCCGAACTTGTGGATCAGCGGGATGTCCACACCGCCGATGAAGCCGACGTGCTTGGCCTTGGAGGCCTTGGCGGCGGCGACGCCCGCGAGGTAGGAGGCCTGCTCCTCGGAGAACACCATGTCGGCGACGTTGGCGGCCTTGACCTGCTCGTCGTCGATGACACCGAACGTGATGTCCGGGTGCTTGGCGGCGACCTCCTTCACGGCCGGCGCGTAGATGTAGCCGACGCCGATGATCGGGTTGTAGCCGGCCTTGGCGAGCTGCTCCAGGCGCTGGACCTTGTCCGCGTCGGACTCGCCGTCCTGCGGCTCGATGTCCGTGCCGCCCATGCCGAATTCCTTGTCGGCCTTCTCGAAGCCGGCGAAGGCCGCGTCGTTGAAGGACTGGTCGCCCTTGCCGCCGATGTCGTAGGCGAGCCCGATGCCCTTGCCCGAGTACTTGCCGTCCGCCGAGGTGGACGCCTTGTCACTGTCGGCCTTGGTGCTGGACTCACCGCATCCGACGGCCGCGAGGGCGATGACCGAGACAGCCACCACCGCTTGGGAGAACCTGGTCCTCCGAGATATTCGACGCACAGCAAGCACCCCTTCATCCCCACGGCACCGCCGAACGGCCCCGCATCCCCAATGTGCCGCCAACGGTGGCGATTTCGGCGCACAGTAACGCGCGTAGAAGGGGAGGGGAACGGGGTTTCTCGTGGCCGTTATCGAACCGTGCCGCCATCGGGTTACGTTCGCGAGAACCCGGTTACGCACGGGTGACACAAGGGGACGAAGGGGCACCAATGGTGGCACCCCTTCACATGATCTTCCCGGTCGGCCCCTGGGGCGTTCTCAGGAAGCCGCGTCGAGCAGCGCGGCAGCCGTGAACAGTTCCACGCCTACGGTGATGGCGGCCTCGTCGGCGTCGAAGTCCCCCTGGTGGAGGTCGCGCACGGTCCGCTCACCCGGCGTGCGGACGCCGAGTCGCGCCATGGCGCCGGGGACCTGCTCCAGATACCAGGAGAAGTCCTCGCCGCCGAGGCTCTGCTCGGTGCTCTCGACGGACTCCGCACCGCGCCGGGTGGTCATGGCGTCCCGCAGCAGCTCCGTCACGTCCGCGTCGTTGACGACGGGCGGGACGCCCCGGACGTAGTTGATCTCGGACTTGGCGCGGTGCAGGTTGGCGATCTCGTCGATGGCGGCGACGACGATGTCGGGCGCCTGCCGCCAGGTGTCGAGGTCCAGGCAGCGCACGGTTCCGGACAGCTCGGCGTGCTGCGGGATGACGTTCGGCGCGTGGCCGGATTCGATGCGTCCCCAGGTGACGGCGAGTCCGCTGCGGCTGTCGACGCGCCGGGCGACCACGGCGGGCACGTCGGTGACGACGCGGGCGACGGCGGTGACGAGGTCGGTGGTCAGGTGGGGCCGGGCGGTGTGTCCGCCGGGTCCGTCGAGGGAGACCTCCAGCCGGTCGCAGGCGGAGGTGATGGCGCCGGTGCGCAGTCCGATGCGGCCGGCGTCGACCCGCGGGTCGCAGTGCACGGCGATCATCTTCCCGACGCCCTCCAGCACCCCGCAGTCGATGGCGTCGGCGGCGCCGCCGGGCAGGACTTCCTCGGCGGGCTGGAAGAGCAGCCGGACGGGCCGCGGCAGCCTGCCCTCCTGCTGCAACCGGGCCAGCACGAGGCCCGCCCCGAGGACGACGGTCGTATGCACGTCGTGTCCGCACGCGTGGGCCCGGTCGGGCACGGTGGACCGGTACGAGCAGTCACTCTTCGTGTCCGGGATGGGCAGGGCGTCGATGTCGGCGCGCAGCGCGAGCATCGGCTTCTGTCCGTCCCACTCACCGATGTCACAGATGAGCCCGGTGCCCACGGGGAGCACCCGGGGCCGCAGCCCGGCCTTCTCGAGCCGCGCCTTGATGGCCGCGGTCGTGCGGAACTCCTGGTTGCCGAGCTCGGGGTGCATGTGCAAGTCGCGTCGGAACGCGACGAGTTCGGCACGCAGGCTCTCGGGCAGCGTGCCGGGAAGCACGGCTTCCCCGGCCGGCTCGGCCTCGGACTCTTGCGACATCAATTGCTTCACCCTCTGAAGGGTAGGACGCCCGGGTGGCCAACTGACCCTCGATCAACAAAAGTTCAACCCGTTAGGGGAAGAAAATCTGGCCGCTGGGCGCATACGTATGAGCTGGGATGGGTAAACTCGGCCGGCCTCCCGGCCGGATGGATCATGTGACCCACGGAGAGTGACCGCCGACTGACCTGCGACTGCCTCGGTCGAAGGCAATCGGCCACACCCGTCACTCGTCCCCTCCTCCTGGGATACCACGCCGCGATGCCCCCGCGTCGCCCGTGTTCACCTGTCGGGACCGTACTAAGCCAGGAATCCACCCTGCCTCCGCTGAGACGCTTGTTCCGGTCCCGGAATCATCACCGCC
>JABFXD010000632.1 GCA_013361925.1 Streptomyces sp.
GCCTGGACGGTGTCGACCCGCACCGCACCGGGCAGCACGACGGCACGGCCCGGGACGAGGGTGCCGGTGGCGTCCTGCCCGGTGTCGTGCTGCCACCGCTTGAGCGCCGCGGCGAGCCCGGGGGTGAACTGCTCGCCCTCGCCGGCGTCCCGGGAGGCTCCCGCCGGACCGGTGGCGTACCCGAGCGCCCGCAGGTTGTCCCCGAGCACGCCTACATCACGGCCGCGCACCCCCGTCTTGCTCAGGGTACGGAAGAACGGGGTGGCGCCGAAGAGGACCGGCACAGGCCGGTCGTCGACCCGGTACAGGGCCTGGCCCCTGACCGCACGCGCACCCGGCTTCGGCAGCGCGGTGACCACACCCTGCCCGGTGCCCTTCAGCACATGTGACCTGCCGAAGCCCAGGGTGCCCGGCAGAGTGCGGCTGTCGGAGAGGTCGGTCCTGGTCACCGTCGCCGTCCGCACCCGCAACGGGGCCGCGGCCTCGGTGTCCCGGCCCGAGTGCGCGCCGCTCCACACCACCGCCCCGGCACCCGAGACACTCACGACCAGCAGGGCACTCAGCGCGGCGGCGGCCTTAGCGCGTCTTGCCACCGAAGGCCTCCATGGTGCAGCTCTTGTCGACCTCGGTCTGCCGGGCCTCACTCATCGTGGTCTGACCGTCGTACGTCCAGCCCGAGTTGTCGGGCAGCGCCGTGACCTTGAGTCCCTCGCGGTTCAGGCACTTCACATAGGCCCGGTAGTCGTCGTCGTAGTGCGGATTCGTCGACCGCTCCAACTCGGGCGGCTGCAAGGGCAGTTTGCTGGCGCAGGCCTTGGTGGCGGCCTTGGCCGTGGGACTTTGGTCGGTGTCGTCGATGGAGTCCGGGCCGCGCTGCGGGAGCATCTTGTGCCCGTGGTCCTTCAGACAGGTCGCGTAGATGTGCCAGTAGTGGTCCCGTTCCGCGTCCGAACTGTCCAGGCGCAGTTGAGGACGGTCGGCGTCGGGGTCCGGTGCCGTACTTGCGTTCGCCTTGCCAGACGGGGCATCGCTTTGCAGGGACGCCACGTCCTGCCGCGTGGAGCTGCCGTCGTCCGAACCGCCGCAGCCGGTGAGCAGGAGGGAACCGGAGAGCAGGACGGCCGCGCCGAACACGCGGCGGCGGAGGGGAAGAATGGGGTGGGTCATGGGCGCCATGGTCCGCGCCATGTGTCGGGAAGCCGTCAGGATCCCTTGCCCGTCTGTTGCGCCTGTCCGCCCCACGCCCGGCTGTCGCGAAGGCACAACTTCCCGACCGGTTGCCGACAGCATCACGACGCCGCCTTCCTACGCTCCCGCCCATGCCCAAGACTTCCCGCCGCACAGACGGCTGCCGGAACCGGACACGCAACCACCCGCGCCGCACACTCGCTCTCGCCACCACGGCGCTCGCCGCGGGCATCGCCCTGTCCGCCCCTGCCGCTGCGACAACCCCACACGCCGACGGCGTCGCCCTCCACCCCCAGGCCGTCACCGCGGCCCAGCAACAGGCCGTACTGAACTACTGGACCCCGGACCGCATCGCCGCCCTCACCGAACCGTCATCCCCCGACCAGCCGCCGAAGAGCGGCCCGGACGGGGCGCCCTGGACCGGCTCCGACACCCTCGGCCGGACCGTGGGCAGACTCTTCTTCACCGACCACGGCGAGGACGCCAGTTGCACCGCGACCGTCGTCACGAGCGCCAACCGCGGCACGGTGGTGACGGGCGGGCACTGCGTGAACAGCCCGAACCTCCTCGGCGAGGACAACCAGTGGACGACGAACGTGATGTTCGTCCCCGGCTACCGCGACGGCCGTGCGCCGTACGGGAAGTTCGTGGGCCGGCTGGCTGTGGCCGACACGATCTGGCTGCGGTACGACGCGATCGACTCGCGCAGGTACGACGGCCACGACCAGGCGTTCGTCGTCCTCGGCAGCGACCCCCAGGGCCGCGCCGTACAGGACGTGGTCGGTGCCGCCCAGCGCATCGCCTTCGACCGGCCCGGCGACCGGACGGTGCACGAGTTCGGCTACCCGCGCTCCGCGTCCGACCCGGCGCGAGGGGGCCTGCCCGAGTACACCGGCGCCCGCCTCGCCCACTGCACGGGTCCGGCCCGCGAGGACCCCGGCACGCCCGACTTCCCGGAGCCCAGGGGCGAATGGGGCACTGCGTGTGTGATGGGCGGTGGCGCAAGCGGCGGGCCCCGCATGACCGGCCTGGACCCGGTGAGCGGCCTCGGCACGGTCGTCGGCGTCAACACCTACAGCGCCTTCCTCACCCCTTCCGGCGAGGTCTGCGACGCCACGGACGCCCCGGCATGCGAGCGCCATCTCGTCGGCCCGCAGTTCACCGCCGCGATCACTCGCCCGCTCTACGAGGTCGCCCAACACGCCGACTGACCGGCACCGGGGTCCTCAGCCAGGCAACCGCAGCGAGAACACCGACCCTTCCCCGACCACGCTCGACACCTGCGCGCTGCCGCCGTGCGCCTCGGCCAGCTTGCGGACGATCGACAATCCCAGCCCGCTTCCCCCGCTCTGCCGGCTCCGGGACTTCTCCGCCCGCCAGAACCGGTCGAAGACCTTCGGCAGATCCTCACCGCTGATGCCGGACCCGGTGTCCGCGACGCGGAACACCACGTCGTCGCCTTCCCGCTCCACGGAGAGGGCGACCGTGCCGCCGGCCGGTGTGTGCCGTACGGCGTTGGACACGAGGTTCCCGACCGCCTGCCGCAGCCGCATCGGATCGGCGCACAGCACGAGCCCCTCCTCGGCCCGCACCCGCAGCTCCACCCCCGCCGACCCGGCGTTGCCCTGATGGGCGCGGGCGACCTGGCCGAGCACCGCGCCGGCGTCGACGTCCTCCGGGTGCAGTTCCAGCGCACCGGCGTCGGCGGCCGACAGGTCGCGCAGGTCGTCGATGATGTGCTGGAGCAGCATCGCCTCCTCCAGCAGCGAGGAGACCAGGCTCTCGTCGGCGGGT
>JABFXD010000785.1 GCA_013361925.1 Streptomyces sp.
TCATGGACCGCCGCATTTTCGGGCTGGAGAACGAGTACGGCGTCACATGTACGTTCAGGGGACAGCGCCGCCTGTCTCCCGACGAGGTGGCGCGGTACCTCTTCCGCCGTGTCGTGTCATGGGGCCGCAGCAGTAACGTCTTTCTGCGAAACGGCGCCCGCCTCTATCTCGATGTCGGGTCACATCCGGAATACGCGACTCCCGAATGTGACAACGTGACGGAACTGGTCACGCACGACAAAGCAGGCGAGCGCATTCTCGAAGGACTCCTGGTGGACGCCGAACGACGCCTGCACGAGGAAGGAATCGCGGGCGACGTCTACCTCTTCAAGAACAACACCGACTCGGCCGGCAACTCCTACGGCTGCCACGAGAACTATCTCGTCGCACGTCACGGGGAGTTCTCCCGGCTCGCGGACATCCTCATTCCGTTCCTCGTCACGCGACAGCTTCTGTGTGGTGCCGGCAAGGTGCTCCAGACGCCGCGGGGCGCGGTCTACTGCGTGAGCCAGCGGGCGGAGCACATCTGGGAGGGCGTCTCCTCGGCGACGACCCGCTCGCGCCCGATCATCAACACGCGTGACGAACCGCACGCGGACGCCGAGCGTTACCGTCGTCTCCACGTCATCGTGGGCGACTCGAACATGTCCGAGACGACCATGCTGCTGAAGGTCGGCGCGACCGACCTGGTGCTGCGCATGATCGAGGCGGGCACCGTGATGCGTGATCTGACGCTGGAGAACCCGATCCGGGCGATCCGTGAGGTCAGCCATGACATCACCGGCCGGCGCAAGGTGCGTCTGGCCAGCGGCCGGGAGGCCTCCGCGCTGGAGGTGCAGCGCGAGTACTACGAGAAGGCCGTGGACTTCTGTGAGCGCCGGGGCATCCGCACCGGCACCGTGGAGCAGGTCCTGGAGCTGTGGGGCCGCACGCTGGACGCGATCGAGGCCGAGGACCTCGACCGGATCGGCACCGAGATCGACTGGGTGATGAAGTACAAGCTCATCGAGCGGTACCGGGCCAAGCACAACATGACCATGTCGCATCCGCGGGTCGCGCAGATAGACCTCGCGTATCACGACATCCACCGCCGTCGTGGGCTGTACTACCTTCTGGAGCGGAAGGGGCAAGCGGCCCGTATCTGCAACGACTTGAAGATCTTCGAGGGCAAGTCCGTGCCCCCGCAGACCACTCGGGCCCGTCTTCGCGGTGACTTCATCCGCCGGGCCCAGGAGCAGCGCCGGGACTTCACGGTCGACTGGGTCCATCTCAAGCTGAACGACCAGGCGCAGCGCACGGTGTTGTGCAAGGACCCGTTCCGTTCGGTGGACGATCGGGTGGAGAAGCTGATCGCCGGTATGTGAGTCGGGTGTTCCGGTCGGATTGCCGGAACGCAACACGGGCGCCGTACGTTTTCCGTACGGCGCCCTTCTCACGCCGTAGAGTTGCGCGCACGCCATCAACAAGATCGATCGATTACGAGGCCTCCACCGTGCGCCGACGCTCACTTCTCATTGCCGTACCCGCAGGAATGGCCACGCTCGCGGCGTGCAACGACGACGAGGGGGCGAGCGAGTCCAAGGCGAGCGACAGCCCTTCCCCGTCGGCGTCGGCGACGTCCGCCGCGCCGGCGCCGAAGATCGTCGACGGTCCGCTGCCGGCCATCACGGCGGGGACCAAGTTCGGCGAGAAGCCCACGGTCGCCAAGGGCAGCGGTGACCCGTCCGACCAGGTCGCGGTGAAGACGGTGATCGCGGGCAACGGCCAGACGGTCGCGGAGAACGACTTCATCCAGGCGAACTACCTGGGTCAGATCTGGGACACGGCGAAGGTCTTCGACAACTCCTACGACCGTAAGACGCCGCTGGTGATCCAGCTCGCGCCGAGCGCGATCATCGACAGCTGGCGTTACGCGCTGGCGGGCAAGAAGGTGGGCAGCCGGGTGCTGCTGTCCACCGCGCCCACGTGGGGGTACGGCAAGGAGGGCAACTCGTCGGCGGGCATCAAGGGCACCGACACGCTGGTCTTCGTCGTCGACATCGAGGGCACGTTCAACGCCAAGAGCTCGGCCAAGGGCAAGACGGTCGCCCAGGACGCCGGCCTGCCGAAGGTGAGCACCAACACCGACGGCAAGGCGCCGACCATCGACGTCCCCAAGGCGGACGCGCCGAAGAAGCTGGTCGCGGAGTACGTGATCGAGGGTGACGGTGACGAGGTCAAGGCGGAGAACACCGTCCTCGTCCAGTACAAGGGCGTGCTGTGGGACACCGGCAAGGAGTTCGACTCGACGTACAGCCGCAAGGCGCTGACGTCGTTCTCGTTGCAGCAGGTCGTCAAGGGCTGGGCGCAGGGGCTGACCGGCAAGAAGGTCGGCAGCCGCGTCCTCATCGTGATCCCGCCGGACCTGGGCTACGGCGACAACCCGCCGAGCGGCAGCGGCATCTCGAAGGACTCGACGCTGGTCTTCACCGTGGACATCCTCGCGAAGATGTGAGCCCTGCCAGGGTGTAAGACTGTCCCTGTTGCCTTTCCGTGAACAAGCAGGAGCTAGTGACGTGAGCATCGACAAGCCCGAGATCGACTTCCCGGGCGGCGAGCCCCCGGCGGACCTTGAGATCAAGGACATCTGGGAGGGTGACGGCGAGGTCGCGCAGGCCGGTCAGAACGTGACCGTGCACTACGTGGGTGTCGCCTTCAGCACCGGCGAGGAGTTCGACGCCAGCTGGAACCGCGGTACGCCGTTCAAGTTCCCGCTCGGTGGCGGCCGGGTCATCAAGGGCTGGGACCAGGGCGTGCAGGGCATGAAGGTCGGTGGCCGTCGCCAGCTGACCATCCCCGCGCACCTCGCCTACGGCAACCAGAGCCCGACCCCGGCGATCAAGCCGGGCGAGACGCTGATCTTCGTGGTCGACCTGATCGCCGTCTGATCGTCCTGTCTGACGTGTGATCGTCACACGATCGGTCTCGATCGGCTGGGGCCCATGCCTGTCCGGGCATGGGCCCTCGGCTTTTGCCTCGCCACCGCGGGGCGGTACGGTCGTCGTCGTCAAGCACATAGGGAGGCGAAGGGCGTCGATGGCCATTGCCAAGGCCGAGCGGCTGATGAACCTGGCGCTGTGTCTGCTGGGGACGCGCAGGCCGCTCAGCAAGCGTGAGCTGCGTGAGTCCATCGAGGCCTACCTCGAAGCAAGTTCCGATGACAGCTTCAACCGGATGTTCGAGCGCGACAAGGACGATCTGCGCGAACTCGGACTCGTCATCGAGACCGTGGAGAACCTGGACGGCGAGGTCGGCTATCTCGCCCGCCGGGACAGCAACCGGCTGCCGCCCATCACGCTCGACGCCGAGGAGGCCGCGGCCCTGGGCCTGGCCGCCAAGGTGTGGCAGCAGGCGCGCCTCGCGGGCGCGGCCAGCGGTGCCCTGCAGAAGCTGCGCGCGGCCGGACTGCCGGAGGACGTCGACCCGTACGAGGCGCATGGCGCCCTGGAGCCCCGTATCCCGGTGCACGAGGCCGCGTTCGAGCCGCTGATGCTGGCCTGTCGCGACCGGCGCCCGGTCGTCTTCGACTACCGCAAGGCCACCGCCGCCCATCCGGAGACCCGGCATGTGGAGCCGTGGGCCCTGGAGTGCTGGCGCGGGCACTGGTATCTGGCGGGCTGGGACCGCGACCGGGGTGCCGAGCGGGTCTTCCGGCTGTCGCGGATCACCGGCAAGGTGCGCTCGCGCGGCAGCAGCTTCACCGCGCCGGTGCCCGATGTCGTCACCGTCCGGGAGACCGTCGCGAGCTGGGCCGGGGAGACCGCCGACCGCAGCGCGCTGATCCGGCTGCGCACGGACGCCGGTTATCCGCTGCGGGCGAAGGCCACCGCGGTGCGGGAACTCGGGGACGGCTGGGACGAGTTGGAGATTCCGTACGGCCACGGCCTGGACGCCTGGCTGGTGGAGTTCGGTCCTGACGTGGTCGTTCTGGAGCCGGCCGAGCTGCGGGCCGACGTGGTGGACCGGCTGCGTGCCGTGGCCAAGGGCTGAGGGGGAGCGGGAAACAACTGTGGCAGGCAAACCGGTCAGGCCCGTCAACGCCATCGACCAGACCCGGCGGATGCTGTCGCTGGTGACCTATCTCAAGGAGCGGCCCGGCGCCCGCGTCGAGGACGTGGCCCGTGCCTTCGGGATCACCGAGGACGAGCTGGTCTCGGACCTCGACGTGCTGCCCATGTGCGGCACCAGCTTCCGTGGTGGTGACCTTCTCGACATCGACACCGACGGTGAGCGCATCTGGTGGCACAACCCGGCCGCGCTCGGTGAGGAGACCGCCGAGCCGCTGAGGCTCGCCGCCGACGAGGCCACCGCGCTGCTCGTCGCCGCCCGCGCGGTGTCCACGCTGCCCGGTCTGCGCGAGGGCGACCGGCAGGCGCTGCTGCGGGCCACCGCCAAGGTGGAGGCCGCCGCCGGTGAGCAGGCGGGCGCGAGCTCCCGACTGTCGGTGACGTTCGAGTCGGAGGGCGGTGTCTTCGCCGACGTCGACCGCGCGATCTCCGAGCGGCGCCGGCTGTGGATCCGCTACTACTCGCCCGCCCGCGACGAGCTCAGCGAGCGCGAGATCGACCCGATCCGCCTGGTCAGCGTCGGTCACACCTACGTCGAGGCCTGGTGCCGCCGCTCCGAGGCGCGCCGCACCTTCCGGCTCGACCGGGTCGCCGAGATCAGGATCCTGGACGAGCCGTCCGCGCCGCCCGAGATCGAGCTGCGGGACCTCTCCGAGGCGCTGGTGCAGCCGGCCGCCGAGGACCCGGAGGTCGTCGTCGAGGTGGGCCCGGGCGGTCGCTGGGTCGCCGAGTACTACCCGCACGACAGTGCGGATGAGCTTTCGGACGGCGGGCTGCGTATCACCCTGCGCACCCCTGATCCGGCCTCCCTGCGCCGGCTGGCGCTGCGGCTCGGCCGGGACGGCCGCATCGTCTCGCCGAGCGGCCTGGCCGACAGCGCCCGGCAGGCGGCCCGTGAGGCGCTGGCGGCGTACGACGGGGTCGAGGTGCAGGTCGACGTACGGGTCGATGGTCAGGACGACAGGCAGGAGCAGGGGCTTTGAGCGAGTCGGCTACCTCCGGTACGGCGACCACTGGTGCGGTCATCTCTGGTACGGCTTCCCCCGGTGCGGTGGGGATGTCCGTGGCGGCTGCCTTCTCGGGGATGAGAAGCGTCTCCCCGATGGTGTTCCGGGCCGGCTGCCCGGACTGCCGGGGGCGCTTCGAGCTCGCCGCGAGCGCTCTGCGGCTGGCCATCGGCGCCACCAGCAAGACCACGTTCTACTCGTTCACCTGCCCGGACTGCGGGGTCTTGGTGCGCAAGCCGGCGGGGGAGCGGATCGTGGAGCTGCTCACCGGCGGCGGGGTCAGGACACTGCGCCTGCACTCCACCCTCTAGGGTCGACTCCATGTTCTGGTCGATGTTCGCCGTCGCTGTGGGCTTCCTGGGGATCGCCGTGCTCGGCGTGCTCGCCGTACGGGTCTTCCTGGAGGCGCAGCGTCTTGGACGGCAGGTGACGGACTCCGCGCAGCGCATCAGCCGGGCCGCCGCGGACCTCGAACAGGCCGCCGAGAGCACCGCCCGCTCTGTGGACGCGCTGTGAGACCTGCTGTGCAGCGCATGTGAGTCCTGCGCCGCAAGCGTTTTGGGTCACTTCGCCCTGTCACCCGGATGGCATGGGCAGGTACGCTGCTGGTCGCGGACCGGAGAACGAGGCCCGGACCGCGGACCGGGAGTACGCACGGGGATTGCCTCACGTTTACCCCTGAGCGTTACGATCGCTGACAACACGATCGTTCGGACACCTGTCCGACCGGTCGGACAGCACCCCACCCCAGCCGCCTCGGTGAGAAGGTAAAGACTTATGTTCGGAAGGCTCGGCGCCCCCGAGATCATTCTCATCCTCGTCGTCATCATCCTGCTGTTCGGCGCGAAGAAGCTTCCCGACATGGCGCGCTCGCTCGGCAAGTCCGCCCGCATCCTCAAGAGCGAGGCGAAGGCGATGAAGGACGAGGGCAAGACCACCCCCGCCCCGGCCGACCCGCCCCACACGGACGACCAGCAGGCTTCGGCGCAGCGCATCATCCAGGCGTCTCCCGGTGACGTGACCAGCTCCCGCCCGGTCACCGAGCCGACGGACACGACCAAGCGCTGACGCAGGGCCGGTGACCTCCGGCCCGCCGCACGAGATGGGAACGTGGGTTGCTGAAGTCTGCCCGCAAAGAGGAGAAGGATCCCGAGGGGCGGATGCCCCTTGCGGATCACCTTCGTGAGCTCCGCAACCGGCTCGCGAAGGCCCTGCTGGCCATCGTCGTCGTCACGATCGTCGCCGCCTTCTTCTACAACGACATCATCAACTTCCTGACGAAGCCGATCCTCGACTCGATCGGCTGCTCGCAGAGTTTTGCGGAACTCGCCAGGTCGGGGTCTTCCGACGAAGCCGCCGAGAAGTGCGCCCGGATCACCATCAACGGTCTGCTCGCGCCCTTCAACCTGGCCCTTCAGGTCTCGTTGATGGCCGGTATCGTGATCGCCTCGCCGATCTGGCTGTACCAGCTCTGGGCGTTCGTCGCCCCGGGTCTGCACCGGCACGAGAAGAAGTACGCCTACGCCTTCGTCTTCACCGGTGCCCCGCTGTTCATCGGCGGCGCCTACTTCGCGTACTCGGTGCTCCCCACCACCGCGAAGGTGCTGATCGACTTCACCCCCAACGGCAGCATCGACAACCAGCTGCCGCTCGACGATCTGCTCCAGCTCGTCACGCGCATGGTGATCGTCTTCGGTCTCTCCTTCGAGCTGCCCCTGCTCCTGGTCTTCCTGAACCTCACGGGGATGATCACCGGCAAGCGGATGCTCGGCTGGTGGCGCGGGATGATCATGGGTATCACCGTGTTCGCCGCCGTCGCGACGCCGAGCACGGACCCGCTGAGCATGCTCGCGCTGGCCGGGCCGATCTGGGTGCTGTACTTCGGTGCGACCTTGTTCTCCCTGGTCAACGACAAGCGCCGGCGTCGCCGCGACTCCCTCGGCCCCGCCGACGACGAGGCCTCCGACCTGGATCTCACCCCCGAGGACATCGGCGAGGTCGAGACGGTCTCCGCGAGCCGGGGGGTGCCCGAGCAGTCGTCGGGTCCGGACCGGGTCAACGGTTATGACGACGTGACCTGAAGATCGCGAAGCGGCTCGTAGGGTCAGTGACGTGACCAGCGAGATCACCCTCTTCGTCAACCCCACCGCGGGCCGCGGCCGGGGCGCCCACGCGGCGCAGCCGGCCGCTTCCGCGTTGCGGGCGGCCGGCTTCTGCGTGCGTACGGTCCTCGGGGAGAACGCAGAGGACGCCCTCACGCGCGCGCGTGCCGCCGTCGCCGAAGGCACCGGCGCCCTGATCGCCGTCGGCGGCGACGGCATGGCCAACCTCGCCCTGCAGGCCGTCGCCGGCACCCGCACCCCGCTCGGCCTGGTCGCCGTCGGCACCGGCAACGACCTCGCCCGCGCCCTGGGCCTGCCGGTGCGCGACCCCGCCGCGGCGGGCCTGCGGATCGCCGAGGACCTCAAGGGCGGCCACCTGCGCGACATCGACCTCGGCCAGGTCGACGGCCGCTGGTTCGGCACCGTCCTCGCCTCCGGCTTCGACTCCCGCGTCAACGACCGCGGCAACCGCATGAGATGGCCCACCGGCCGCTTCAAGTACGACCTCGCGATGCTCGCCGAACTGGCCGCGTTCCGCCCCTTCCCGTACCGCGTCCGCCTCGACGACGGCGAGGCCCGGGAGATCGACGCCACCCTCGTCGCGATCGGCAACGGATCGTCGTACGGCGGTGGCATGCGCATCTGCCCCGGCGCCGACCTCACCGATGGCCTGTTCGACGTCACCGTCGTCGGGGACTGCACGCGCGCGACGCTGCTGCGGGTCTTCCCGAGCGTCTACAAGGGCACCCACGTCGACCATCCCAAGGTCAGCGTGTACCGGGCGGCGAAGGTCGAGATCAGCGCGCCCGGCATCACCGGGTACGCGGACGGGGAGCCGCTCGGGGCGCTTCCGCTGGTCGCGCGCTGTATCGGCGGTGCCGTGCGCGTCGTAGGCCTGTGAGCTGCGTAAAGACAAGGTTTCAGCGGGCCGGATCCGGATAATGATCGTCCTGTTGTCAGTGAGGCCCGGTACGCTCGAAAGCACGATGACAGAGGACCTCTCACCGGCCGAGCGGTACGCGGCTGCCCGCCTGCGGGCTGCCGAGCAGGCCACCGCACTCGCGGGCTTCCGCGAGATGTACGACTTCGGCCTCGACCCCTTCCAGATCGAGGCCTGCCAGGCGCTCGAGGCGGGGAAGGGCGTGCTGGTGGCCGCCCCCACCGGCTCCGGCAAGACGATCGTCGGCGAGTTCGCCGTCCACCTCGCCCTGCAACAGGGCAAGAAGTGCTTCTACACGACACCCATCAAGGCGCTGTCGAACCAGAAGTACGCCGACCTGTGCCGCCGTTACGGCGCCGACAAGGTCGGTCTGCTCACCGGCGACAACAGCGTCAACTCCGAGGCGCCGGTGGTCGTGATGACCACCGAGGTGCTGCGGAACATGCTGTACGCGGGCTCGCAGACCCTCCTCGGACTCGGGTACGTGGTCATGGACGAGGTGCACTACCTCTCCGACCGCTTCCGTGGTGCCGTATGGGAAGAGGTGATCATCCACCTGCCCGAGTCGGTCACGCTCGTCTCGCTGTCGGCGACCGTGTCCAACGCCGAGGAGTTCGGCGACTGGCTCGACACCGTCCGCGGCGACACCGAGGTGATCGTCTCCGAGCACCGGCCCGTGCCGCTGTTCCAGCACGTGCTCGCCGGGCGGCGGATGTACGACCTGTTCGAGGAGGGCGAGGGCAACAAGAAGGCCGTCAACCCCGACCTCACCCGGCTGGCCAGGATGGAGGCCCAGCGGCCCTCCTACCAGGACCGCAGACGCGGCAGGGCGATGCGCGAGGCCGACCGGGAACGGGAGCGCAGACAGCGCTCGCGGGTGTGGACCCCGAGCCGCCCCGAGGTCATCGAGCGCCTCGACGCCGAAGGACTGCTGCCCGCCATCACGTTCATCTTCAGCCGAGCCGCCTGCGAGGCGGCCGTACAGCAGTGTCTGTACGCCGGGCTGCGGCTCAACGACGACGAGGCGCGGGGCAGGGTGCGCGCGTTGGTCGAGGAGCGCACCGCCTCCATCCCGACCGAGGATCTGCACGTCCTCGGGTACTACGAGTGGCTGGAAGGCCTGGAGCGCGGCATCGCGGCCCACCACGCGGGCATGCTGCCGACGTTCAAGGAGGTCGTCGAGGAACTGTTCGTACGCGGCCTGGTCAAGGCCGTGTTCGCGACGGAGACCCTCGCGCTCGGCATCAACATGCCCGCCCGCTCCGTGGTGCTGGAGAAGCTCGTCAAGTGGAACGGCGAGCAGCACGCCGACATCACACCCGGCGAGTACACCCAGCTGACGGGGCGTGCGGGGCGGCGCGGCATCGACGTCGAGGGCCATGCCGTGGTGCTGTGGCAGCGCGGCAGCAGCCCCGAGCACCTGGCCGGCCTGGCGGGCACGCGCACGTATCCGCTCCGGTCCAGCTTCAAGCCGTCGTACAACATGGCGGTCAACCTGGTCGAGCAGTTCGGGCGGCACCGGTCGCGCGAGCTGCTGGAGACGTCGTTCGCGCAGTTCCAGGCCGACAAGTCCGTCGTCGGCATCTCGCGGCAGGTGCAGCGCAACGAGGAGGGTCTCGAGGGCTACAAGGAGTCCATGACCTGCCACCTCGGCGACTTCGACGAGTACGCGCGGCTGCGGCGGGAACTGAAGGACCGCGAGACCGAGTTGGCCCGCCAGGGCGCCAACCAGCGGCGCGCGGAAGCCGCGACGGCGCTGGAGAAGCTCAAGCCGGGCGATGTCATCCATGTGCCGACCGGCAAGTACGCCGGGCTGGCGCTGGTGTTGGACCCGGGGCTGCCCGCCGGGCGGTCCAACGGGCATCGCGGGTTCGAGCAGCATGACGGGCCCCGGCCGCTGGTGCTGACCGCCGAACGGCAGGTCAAGCGGCTGGCGTCGATGGACTTCCCGGTCCCCGTCGAGGCGTTGGACCGGATGCGGATCCCGAAGTCCTTCAACCCGCGCTCGCCGCAGTCCCGTCGGGACCTGGCGTCCGCGCTGCGCACCAAGGCCGGGCACATTCCGCCGGAGCGGGCCCGCAAGAAGCGGTCGCAGGCCGCCGACGACCGTGAGATCGCGCGGCTGCGGACGGAGATCCGGGCGCACCCCTGCCACGGGTGCGACGAGCGGGAGGACCATGCGCGCTGGGCCGAGCGCTACCACCGGCTGCTGCGGGACACCTCGCAGCTGGAGCGGCGCATCGAGGGCCGTACGAACACCATCGCGCGGACCTTCGACCGGATCGTCGCGCTGCTGACCGAGCTGGACTATCTGCGGGCCGACGAGGTCACGGAGCACGGGAAGCGGCTTGCGCGGCTTTACGGTGAGCTCGATCTGCTGGCCAGCGAGTGCTTGCGGGCAGGGGTCTGGGAGGGGCTTGCTCCTGCGGAGCTGGCCGCGTGTGTCTCCGCGTTGGTGTACGAGGCGCGGGTCGGTGACGACGCGATGGCGCCGAAGGTGCCGACGGGTGCGGCGAAGGCCGCGCTCGGGGAGATGGTGCGGATCTGGGGGCGTCTTGACGCCCTTGAGGAGGACTTCCGGATCACGCAGTCCGAGGGCGTCGGGCAGCGTGAGCCGGATCTCGGGTTCGCCTGGGCCGCGTACATGTGGGCCAGTGGGAAGGGGCTGGACGAGGTGCTGCGGGAGGCTGAGATGCCTGCCGGGGACTTTGTGCGGTGGTGCAAGCAGGTGATCGACGTGCTGGGGCAGATCTCGGCTGCGGCTCCTTCTCGGGAAGGGTCGACGGTGGCGAAGACCGCGCGTAAGGCTGTGGATCTGTTGCTGCGGGGGGTTGTGGCCTACTCGTCGGTGGGGTGACGCGTTCAGGGGCGGGTGCGGGTGGGTTGTGGCTGGTCGCGCAGTTCCCCGCGCCCCTCAGCGGCGTTGTCCCTCTCGGCGTTCAGATATGAGCGCCAGCCACCGTACGACGTGATGTCGGGGGCATCTGCCAGGGCACCGGGTTCGCACAGGAAGCCTGGAACCCGGCTGCCGTCTGCCAGTTCTACGCTGCCCAGTGTCATGGGGCGGGGGAGCGTGGACAGCAGGCGGCCCAGGCCCTCTGCCGGGAGGCGCCAGACTTCTGTCTCGATGGCCGTCCCTTCCTCGCCGACGTGCACCAGGCCCGGCTTGGGTGGGCTCGTTTGCAAGGCGTAGAGGCGGTACGTCGCGGCCGTTGTGGTCGTACGGTCCAAGCGGGCCCCCAGTGACAGGAGTTGGGGGTTCAGGGGCTGGCCCGACAGGTGGGCGCCTACCACTGCCAGGCGGGCCTCCGGCTGGAGCAGGCTCGCTATTCTCGTCAGGCGTTCGTCCGTGAACGCCGGGCCGATCAGCATCACGCCGAACGGGAGACCGTTCACCTCGCCCGCCGGTGCCGCCACCGCCGCCAGGTCGAAGAGGTTCGTCGAGTTGGTGAAGCGGCCCAGGCGGGCGTTGGTGGCGAGGGGATCGGCGGCTACCTCGGCGAGGGTGGGGTGACCCGGGGTCGTGGGGAGCAACAGGGCGTCCGCGTCCGAGAGTTCCGCCAGGGCTCGGGTGCGCAGGGCGGACAGGCGGTCCAGGTCGGCGTAGAGCTGGTGGGCCGGGATGTCGCGGGCCCGGGTGATGATGCCGGCGACGGTCGGGTCCAGGCCCTCACCTCCCTCCGCGAGCAACTTGTCGACAAAGCTCCCCACCGCTGTGTAGCGCTCGGCCACGAACGCGCCCTCGTAGAGCATCGCGGCCGCCTCCGTGAACGGGGTCAGGTCGAGGGGCTGGATCTCGACGCCGGTGGAGGCCAGTTGCGCCACCGCCGCCTCATAGGCCTCCGCCCAGCCCTCGTCCAGTTCGCCCAGCTGGTCGAGGGACGGGACCGCTGTCCGCCAGGGGCCGGGGGGCCGGCCGGGGACGGGGGGTGGGGTGGCCGTCGTCATGTGGGACAGGGCCTGCTCCGCCTCCGGGAGGGTGCGGGCGAAGACCGTCACGCAGTCCAGGGAGGCGCAGGCCGGGACCACTCCGGTCGTCGGGACCAGGCCCCGGGTGGGTTTGAGGCCGACGATGCCGTTGAACGCGGCCGGTACCCGGCCCGAGCCCGCGGTGTCGGTGCCCAGGGCGAAGTCGACCAGGCCGAGGGCCACCGCGACCGCCGAGCCGGAGCTGGAGCCGCCGCTGACGCGGGACGGATCGAGGGCGCCCCGGACGGCGCCGTGCGGGGAGCGGGTGCCCACCAGGCCGGTCGCGAACTGGTCCAGGTTCGTGGTGCCCAGCACGATCG
>JABFXD010000749.1 GCA_013361925.1 Streptomyces sp.
GGGACCAGACCGTCGCGCTCGGTGGTGAGAAGGAGGCCGGGCAGTTCGGGGTCGCGTACGTCCTCAGTCGTCGTCATGCCCCACACGCTAGGTGGCGCGCGACAATCGGTACATGGTCGATCTCGATGCCCTCCGCGTCCGTTTCTCCCACGCGCTCCGGTCGGTGCGGGGCGCCGACGACGGCCCCGACCCCGCTCTCTACGCCGACGACCTCCTCGCCCGCTGGCAGGAGCCGCAGCGGCGGTATCACACGCTCGCTCACCTCACCGCGGTCCTCGACCATGTCGACGTACTGGAGAAGTACGCGGACGACCCGGACGTCGTACGGCTCGCGGCCTGGTTCCATGACGCCGTGTATCTGCCCGAGCGGTCGGAGAACGAGGAGCGGTCGGCGCGGATCGCCGAGCGGGCCCTTCCCGAGGCCGGGGTGGCGCAGGGGAAGGCCGCGGAGGTGGCGCGGCTCGTGCGGCTCACCGTCACCCACGACCCGGGGGCCGACGACCGTGACGGGCAGGTGCTGTGCGACGCCGATCTCGCGATCCTGGCCGCCCCGCCCGCCGCCTACGCCGCCTACACGGCCGCCGTGCGCGAGGAGTACGGGTTCGTGCCGAACGACGCCTTCCGGGAGGGGCGGTCCGCGATCCTGCGGCAGCTCCTGGAGCTGCCCCGGCTGTTCCGCACGCCGTACGGGGCCGCCGAGTGGGAGGCGACCGCGCGCTACAACCTCGCCGCCGAGCTGGAAATGCTGTCGCCGTGAGCGCGCCGGGCTCATAGCCTGCCCCTCATGGGAAACAGGGGTGCGGAACGAGTGGAAGAGGCCGTCGCGGGAGCCGTGGCGGTGCTGCGGGGCGCGGTGGAGCGGGACTGGGACGGTGTGCGGGCCGGGCGGTGCGAGTGGAGTTGCCGGGAGACGGCCCAGCACATCGCGCAGGACCTGATCGTGTACGCGGGGCGGCTGGCCGGGCGGGTGCAGGACACCTACCGGCCCTTCGACATCGTGGTCGACGACAGCACGGACAACGCGCGGGTGCTCCAACTCATCGAGGGCGGAGGCGTGCTGCTCGCCGCGACGGTCCGGGTGACACCGCCCAGGACCCGCGCCTACCACCCTCGGCCCTACTACTCCGCCAACCCCGAGGGCTTCGCCGCGCTCGCCGTCGGGGAGGTGCTGCTGCACACCCACGACATCGCGAAGGGGCTCGGCCTGCCCTACGAACCCCCGGCCGAACTCGCCGAGTTCGTGCTCACCCGCATGTTCCCGCACGTCCAGCCCGGCCCCGCGCACTGGCCCACCCTGCTGTGGGCCACCGGCCGCGGCGAGCTGCCCGGCCGCACCCCGGTCACCGAGTGGGACTGGTACAACAACCTCGTCCTGCCCACCGACCGGCTCACCCTGGAGGGACTCACCCCCGCGGCCGCCGCCGATCTGCGCCTGGGCGGCGACGGCGGCTACGCGTGGGTCGCCGACGGCCCCTACGACGGCACCCGTGAAGCCGCCGGGATGCTGGTCAAGGCGTACGAGGCGGGCGTGCACCGCCCGGAGTGGGGCGTCTTCGTCCTCGTACGACGGGAGGACGGCCGGGCCGTCGGCGGCATGGGCTTCCACGGCGCCCCGGACGAGGACGGCCGCGCCGAGGTCGGCTACGACCTCGCGGAGTCGGCCCGCGGCCAGGGCTACGCCACGGAGGCGCTGCGCGCGCTGAGCGAGTGGGCGCTGGCCCGGGACGGCGTACAGCTGCTCATGGCGACGATCGAGGAGACGAACATCCCCTCGCAGGCCGTGGTCACCCGCGCCGGGTACGTCCGGGCGACCGTCGAGGAACAGCGCGAGGTGCACGCGCACGAACAGCACGAGCCGCACGAGCAGGACGCCGGGCTCCGGCTGTACCTGCGTAAGCGGGACTAGACCGCGCGCCCCTTCGGCCTCCGCAGCCCCGACTCCGTCAGCAGCCGCACCACCTCGCGGCTGCTGATCTCCACCGCGCCGGCGGCGACCACGTCCGCGTAGCGGTGCGAGGGGATGTCGTAGTGGTCGCGTTCGAAGGCGCGACGCGGGACGCCCAGGCCGTCGGCGAACGCGTGGAGTTCGTCGTACGACACGTCGCTCACCAGGTGGGACCACATCCGGCCGTGCCCGGGCCAGGCGGGTGGGTCTATGTAAACGGTCACGAGGAGGGCGTCCCGCCGGTCGCCGGGCCCAGCGAGCCCACCGAGGCGACCTTCACCCCCGCCTTGTGGCACACCCAGTGCGGATCGGGCCCGAGCTCCGGCTCGATCTCCAGGGCGTGCGGATCACCGGCCTCGCACACCGGGCACAGCGGCCAGCGGCCGTACCGCTCCAGCAGCGCGTCCTGGACGTCCTGCGCGACCAGCCCGGCCACGAATTCCGCGCCGGCCGGCCACTGCTCCACCCACCAGCGGCGCTGCACCACGGACTCCTCGACGAGCGAGACGACGTCCGCGTCGGCCACCTCTCCCGCGACCAGATCGGCGAGCACGAGGGCGCGTGCCGCGTGCAACGCCTGCTCCAAGGGGCTTACGGGGAGGTTGGAGGGATCCATGCCCCCATTGTGCGCACTCTTGACCCCGGCACCGAGCCGAAAATATCTTTCACATGTGACCCAGGAAGTGAAGGAAATTTTCGGCAGCGCCTCGGGCGGCCCGGGCGCACCGCCCGCCCCCGCCGCCCTCGCCGCGAAGGTGCGCACCCTCAGCCCTTCCATGACCCGCTCCATGCAACGGGTCGCCGAGGCCGTCGCCGGTGACCCGGCGGGCTGCGCGGCCCTGACGGTCACCGGCCTCGCGGAGCTGACGGGCACGAGCGAGGCGACGGTCGTGCGCACCGCCCGCATCCTCGGCTACCCCGGCTACCGTGATCTGCGCCTCGCCCTCGCGGGCCTCGCCGCCCAGCAGCAGTCGGGGCGGGCGCCCGCGATCACGACGGACATCGCGGTGGACGACCCCATCGCCGACGTCGT
>JABFXD010000239.1 GCA_013361925.1 Streptomyces sp.
CGTCATCCGACCCACGTGACCAGCACCGCCACCGTCGGATGACCGGGGAGCGTCCTCCCCACCCGCTCACGGACCGCCCGGGCCACCTCCAGTGCCCGGTGGTCCGCGTCGACCGCCACCTCCACCCGGACATGGCGCCGCGGCAGGGCCGAGTCGTCCTCGCCCTGCCGCTCCTCGACCTGCACCGCCCGCCCCAGCACGGCGGTCAGCCCCACCACACCGGGCACCGCGAGGGCCGCGACCGCCGCGGGCCCGTCGGCCGGTGCGGCCAACTGCGGCTCTGGCTGTCGTACCGCCGCGGCCTCCGGCTCCTCGTCCAGCAGAGCCGTCACCTTCAGATCGACCTCGGCCACCGTCAGGCCCAGCAGCTCCGTGGCCGCGGTCGCGAGGCCGGACCGCAGCCGGGCCGCCGTCATCGGCAGCGGCTCCCGCGCGGTCGCCGCGAACCGCGCCGAGATCCGTAGGGGCCCCGGCGGTAGCCCGCTCGGCGGCGGCGGTACGACGGGCTCCTGCCCCGACTCCGGCTCGGCGAGCGCGATCCGCAGCGCCTCCAGCCGTACGCCGGGCAGCTCCTGCACCGCGCGCCGCAGTACCGCCTCGGCCGCTTCCTCCGCGATCCACGCGCCGTCGCGCGCGCCTCCCAGCGGCAGCAGCCTGCCGAGGGCCAGGTGATGACGTACGGACTGTGTCCAGCGGTCGGTCATTGCTCCAGCCTGCCGCATCTCAGGCGCGCGCGGACGCAACCCCACTTACGGTGGTTCAAGGAGGACTACCGAAAGGGATGTACGGCGATGACTGAGCAGACGCAGACTCCCGACGTGGAGACCGCCCCGCAGCAGCGCAAGACCGTCAAGCGTGGTGGCGGCGACCCGGCGACCCGGGGGCGGACCACCATCGCCGACGGAGTCGTGGAGAAGATCGCCGGGCTGGCCGCCCGGGACGTCCTCGGTGTGCACGCCATGGGCAGCGGGCTCTCCCGCACCTTCGGCGCCGTCCGCGACCGGGTGCCCGGCGGCTCGAAGTCCGTGACCCGAGGCGTCAAGGCCGAGGTCGGCGAGGTGCAGACCGCGCTCGACCTGGAGATCGTCGTCGACTACGGCGTGTCGATCTCGGATGTGGCACACGCCGTGCGGGAGAACGTCATCGCGGCGGTGGAGCGCATGACCGGCCTGGAGGTCGTCGAGGTCAACATCGCGGTGAGCGACGTGAAACTGCCGGATGAAGAGGACGAGGAGCCGGAGCCCCGGATCCAGTGAAGGCTGTCCGGGCGGCTGAGGGGAGTACGGCATGAGCATGGCCGTGGTCGGCATGATCGCCGGCATGGCGCTGGGCTTCGCCGGGTACTTCGGCGGATTCGGGGCCTTTCTGCTGGTGGCGGCCCTGGGCGCGATCGGGTTCGTCGTCGGCCGCTTCATGGAGGGGGACCTGGAGATCGGCGACTTCTTCCGCACCCGCAACGACCGCCGCGACCGGCGGTGACGTAGGTGACCGCCGAGGCCACCGAGGCCGGTGAGCTCCGCGGACCCCTGACCGTCGTGGCGCCCGGCGAGCGCGGCGCGACCCGGATCGCCGACCGGGTCGTGGCGAAGATCGCCTCGCAGGCGGCCCGCGAGGTCATCGGGGACCTCCCGGACGAGGCCGGACCCCCGCACGCCACCGTCGTGGTCCACCACGACGTCGCCCGCGTCCGGGTCCATCTCGAACTCGGCTACCCCACCGACATCGGCGCCCGCTGCGCGCGCGTGCGTCGGCATGTGGTCGAGCGGGTACGCGCGTTGGTGGGAATGGAGGTGTCGGAGGTCGCGGTCCAGGTCGAGCGGCTGCATCTGACCCCGGCGCACGGCGCGGCACAGGGGAGGACGCGATGAGCGAGCTCCAGGGCTCCGAGGGCACGACCCAGCGACTGCCGGTTCTGGAGAAGCCGACCGAACCGGACCACGCACCACCACCGGTCCTCGAAGGCGAGGGCGGCAACCACCGCTTCTGGTCGCCCCGGCGCATCCCCGCGGGCCTCGTCGCGGTGCTGCTCCTCGCCGTCGCCGGACTCTTCCTCTACGACATCGCGGCCGTCCGCGCCGAACAGCCGGCCATGCGCTGGCGCCGCGAACTGGCCGCGCAACTCGCCGAGCGCCCCGTCGACGACACCTGGGTCCTGGTGGGCGCCGGCGTCGCGGCGGCCCTCGGCCTCTGGCTGATCGTCCTCGCCGCCACCCCCGGTCTGCGCGGCATCCTGCCCATGCGGCGCGTCCACGCCGACGTACGGGCGGGGCTGCACCGGGAGGCCGCCGCCCTGGTCCTGCGCGACCGCGCCGTCGAGGTCGCCGGGGTGCAGTCGGTCCGGGTCCGGCTGTCCCGCGCCAAGGCCGACGTCAGCGCGGTCTCGCACTTCCGTGAACTGGACGACGTACGCGCCGATCTGGACGCCGTGCTCGGCGACGCGATCGGGGGACTGGGCCTGGCCCGGCCGCCCGCGCTGTCGGTGCATGTACGGCGGCCCGGGAAGAAGGGGTGAGGGCCGTGCTCAAGGTCGTCAATCGGGTGCTGCTGGGCGTGATCGGGCTGGTGCTCGTCGTCGTGGGCGGGTCGGTGCTGGCCGTGGGACTGGGCGCGAACCCGCCCTCCTGGTGGATCCACGACAGCCGCCACGACGTCCTCCTCGACGACGCCGAGCGCACCCGCTGGGAGGACCACGGCTGGTGGTGGCCGACCGTCCTCGCCGTACTGGCCGTCCTCGTCCTGCTCACCCTCTGGTGGCTGGTCGCGAACCTGCGCCGCCACCGCCTCACCGAGGTCCTGGTGAACACCGGCGACGGCGAGGGCGCCCTGCTGCGCGGCCGGGCGCTGGAAGGCGTACTGGCCAACGAGGCGACGGAGTTGGACGGCGTCTCCCACGCCCACGTCCGACTGACGGGCAAGCGCAACGCCCCGGAGACCCGCGTACGGCTCCAGCTGGAACCGCACGTGGACCCCGGG
>JABFXD010000321.1 GCA_013361925.1 Streptomyces sp.
CATCTTCGTAGCGGTGCAACGGACCCGCACGCGCCTGGGGAGAGCGCTCCCCCGACGCGTGCGGGTTTCGTCGTGAGCAAGGCCGTGGGCGGTGCGGTGGTGCGCAACAAGGTGAAGCGCAGGCTTCGCCATCTGATGCGCGACCGGGTCGACCTGCTGCCCCCCGGTAGCCTGGTAGTCGTACGAGCGCTGCCCGGTGCGGGTGACGCCGACCATGCACAGCTGGCCCGAGACCTGGATGCCGCCATCGAACGGCTACTGGGAGGGGGCGCGCGATGAAGTACCCGCTGCTGGCTCTGATCAAGCTGTACCAGTGGACGATCAGTCCACTGCTGGGGCCTGTGTGCAAGTACTACCCGTCGTGCTCCCACTACGGCTTCACGGCCATCGACCGGCACGGTGCGGTCAAGGGCACGGCGCTCACCGCCTGGCGCATCCTGCGCTGCAATCCGTGGTCGCTGGGAGGCGTGGACCATGTCCCGCCGCGCAAGCGTCCGCGGTGGCACGAAATGCTGCGTGACGCCTGGCGTACACGCAGGGGCGGGCACTCCGCCGCCGAAACGGCCACCGAGGAGAACTCCTCTTCGACCACCGAAGAGATTCCTCCTTCGAGCCCGGCCGCAGAGACTCCGTCCCATGCCCAAGGAGCATGATTAGTGGACACGATTGCCAGCCTGTTCAGCTTCATCACGACACCCGTCTCCTGGGTCATCGTCCAGTTCCACAAGGTGTACGGCGCCATCTTCGGCCCTGACACCGGCTGGGCCTGGGGCCTGTCGATCGTGTCTCTGGTGATCCTGATCCGTATCTGCCTGATCCCGCTCTTCGTGAAGCAGATCAAGTCGACGCGGGCCATGCAGACGCTCCAGCCTGAGATGAAGAAGATCCAGGAGCGCTACAAGAACGACAAGCAGCGTCAGTCCGAAGAGATGATGAAGCTGTACAAGGAGACGGGTACCAACCCGCTCTCCTCGTGCCTTCCCATCCTGGCGCAGTCGCCCTTCTTCTTTGCCCTGTACCACGTGCTCAACGGGATCGCGACGGGCGACCAGATCGGCGTCATCAACGAGTCGCTGCTCGCCAGTGCCCGTAAGGCGCACATCGTCGGTGCCCCGCTCGCCGCGAAGTTCACCGACAGCCAGTCGACGGTGGAGGCGCTCGGCGCCACCCTCATGGACGTCCGGGTCGTCACCGCGATCATGATCGTCATGATGTCGGCGTCGCAGTTCTTCACGCAGCGCCAGCTGATGACCAAGAACGTCGACACCACGGTGAAGACGCCGTTCATGCAGCAGCAGAAGATGCTGATGTACGTCTTCCCGGTCATGTTCGCCGTCTTCGGCATCAACTTCCCGGTCGGTGTCCTCGTCTACTGGCTGACCACCAACGTGTGGACCATGGGCCAGCAGATGTACGTCATCCGCAACAACCCGACCCCGGGTTCCAAGGCTCAGGCCGCCTACCTGGAGCGTCTGACCAAGCACGTCACGCACCACGGCAAGGTCCGCCGGCGCAGCGAGAAGACCATCGTCAAGGCGATCGTCGCCAAGGGCCGCGACCGCAACGAGTTCGAGCGCAAGTTCATCAACGCCCTGAGCAAGGCGGGTCTCGCCGCCCAGGCCGACGGCGTCGTGATCAAGAGCGAGAGCCAGGCCGTCGCCCAGGCCGAGGACGGTACGCCGACCACGGGTGGCACCGGTACGCCGAAGCGCCAGCAGCCCAAGCGGCAGAGCAAGTCCCAGCGGCAGTCGGGTGGCGCCACCGCCGGTGCGGCGAAGTCGGCTGATGAGCATGTCTCGCTCAGCAAGTCCGACGACGAGCCCGAAGACGCCAAGCCCGCCGCCCCCGCCAAGAAGGCCGCGCAGAAGCAGCAGCCCGGCGCCGGTACCCGCAGC
Organism: Streptomyces sp.; assembly: GCA_013361925.1. GTDB lineage: Bacteria > Actinomycetota > Actinomycetes > Streptomycetales > Streptomycetaceae > Streptomyces. Next base: position 1,896 of record JABFXD010000321.1, read on the forward strand.
AAGGCCCAGTCCGGACAGCGCAAGGGCCCGCAGCGGCCCAAGTCCCCGTCCAAGAAGTAAGAAGGAGTCCAACCCGTGACGGAAGGCACCACCTCCGCCGCTGCCGAGGGTGCAGACACCCTGACCCGCCTGGAGCAGGAGGGCGAGATCGCGGCGGACTACCTCGAGGGTCTGCTGGACATCGCCGACCTCGACGGCGACATCGACATGGACGTCGAGGCCGACCGCGCCGCTGTCTCGATCATCAGCGACGCGGGCAGCCGCGATCTGCAGAAGCTGGTCGGCCGTGAGGGCGAGGTGCTTGAGGCCCTTCAGGAGCTCACGCGCCTGGCCGTGCACCGGGAGACCGGTGACCGCAGCCGTCTGATGCTGGACATCGCCGGCTACCGCGCCAAGAAGCGTGCCGAGCTCTCCGAGCTGGGCGCCAAGGCCGCCGCCGAGGTCAAGAGCAGCGGTGAGCCCGTGAAGCTCCAGCCGATGACGCCGTTCGAGCGCAAGGTCGTCCACGACGCCGTGAAGTCGGCCGGCCTGCGCAGCGAGTCCGAGGGCGAGGAGCCGCAGCGCTTCGTCGTCGTGCTGCCCGCCTGATCGGTCCGTACGTTCCTCCGGCCCCGTCTGCCCGGCAGGCGGGGCCGAACTTTGTCAGCCTGTTAGTTCTGGTGGTTGTGGTGATCGGCGCCGGGTGCGCCCATCGCGGTACGGAAGGACGGTCCCCGTGACGGAGGCAGCGGAGCTTCCCCCTGCGCCCGAACAGGCGCGCACGGTGTTTGGTGATCGCTACGCGGATGCGGTCCGGTACGCGGAGCTGCTCGCTGAGGCGGGCGTGCAGCGCGGCCTGATCGGCCCGCGTGAGGTGCCCCGGCTGTGGGAACGGCACCTGTTGAACTGTGCGGTGCTCTCGGAGGTCGTCCCCGAGGGAGTGACCGTGTGCGACGTCGGCTCGGGTGCCGGCCTGCCGGGCATTCCCCTGGCGCTGGTCCGGCCCGACCTGAAGATCACGCTCCTGGAGCCCCTGCTGCGGCGTACGACCTTCCTGACCGAGGTGGTGGAACTGCTCGGCCTGGACCATGTGACGGTCATGCGGGGCCGTGCCGAGGAGGTCATGGGCAAGCTGCCGCCGGTCCATGTGGTGACGGCACGGGCCGTGGCCCCGCTGGACCGCCTGGCCACCTGGGGCATTCCCCTGCTGCGTCCGTACGGCGAGATGCTGGCCCTCAAGGGCGACACCGCTGAGGAGGAGCTCAAGGCGTCGTCCACGGCCCTCAGCAAGCTCGGTGCGGTGGGGACGTCTGTCCTCCAGGTGGGTGAGGGGGTCGTGGATCCCCTGTCCACGGTCGTCCGTGTCGAGGTCGGGGAGAGCCCCGGTGGAGTGCGCTTCGCGGCCAAGCGGGCGAAGGCGGCCCGTACGGGGCGTGCGCGCCGACGTCGCGGATAGGCGAGGCGTCGCCTCCGCTGATCCGCCCTGACGACGAGACGTACTCCACACAAGCTGCCAAACCTATGCACGCCGGAGTGTCGCGGCAGTTCGGCTCCGACTGCTGTGCATCGTGTTTCACGTGAAACGTCGCTCACTGCTGCACGGCATCATCAGCCGTGGTCGCGCCGCGGCCGAACCTCGCGAACGCAAGCCTCTGGGTTCTCTTGGAGAAGGCCGCTCGGATGACACTCCGTCCCCGTCAAGGGGCACGGAGTTGTCCACAGAGGTGGATTTCTCCACAGAACACCAGGCCTCACTGGTTCACGACCCCGAAGACATGGGAGGCTCTGTTCATTGCGAGCCTGAAGTCGAGGAGAGTGAATCCTTGCGGTCCGACGCCAACATCGCGGGACCGATGACCGATCCGGTCCCCGGTCCCCGAACCGAGTCGATGGGGGACGATGTTTCACGTGAAACACCGCCCCCGATGGACGACACTCCCATCGGTCGTGCTGCCCAACAGGCGGTAGAGGCACTGGGGCGCGCCGGTGAGGGCCTGCCACGGCCCGAGCAGACCCGCGTCATCGTCGTCGCCAACCAGAAGGGTGGCGTGGGCAAGACGACGACAACGGTCAACCTCGCCGCTTCGCTGGCTGTGCACGGAGGCCGGGTCCTGGTGATCGACCTCGACCCGCAGGGCAATGCGTCCACTGCCCTGGGGATCGACCACCACGCCGAAGTGCCCTCCATCTATGACGTGTTGATCGACAGCAGGCCGCTGGCCGAAGTCGTCCAGCCGGTCCCGGATGTCGAGGGGCTCTTCTGTGCTCCTGCCACGATCGATCTCGCCGGTGCGGAGATCGAGCTGGTGTCCCTGGTGGCACGTGAGAGTCGGCTACAGCGGGCGATCGAGGCGTACGAGCACCCGCTGGACTACATCCTCATCGACTGCCCGCCCTCGCTCGGCCTGCTGACGGTCAACGCCCTGGTGGCCGGCGCCGAGGTCCTCATTCCGATCCAGTGCGAGTACTACGCGCTGGAGGGGCTGGGCCAGCTGCTCCGCAACGTCGACCTGGTACGGGGGCACCTCAACCCCAACCTGCATGTCTCGACGATCCTGCTCACCATGTACGACGGCCGGACGCGGCTCGCGTCCCAGGTCGCGGACGAGGTGCGCACCCACTTCGGCGACGAGGTGCTGCGGACGAGCATTCCCCGCTCGGTCCGTATCTCCGAGGCGCCGAGCTATGGGCAGACGGTGCTGACCTACGATCCAGGATCGAGTGGTGCCCTCTCCTATCTTGAGGCGGCACGAGAAATCGCGCTGAAGGGCGTGGGCGTCGCCTACGACCCGACGCAGGTTCATATCGGCACTCAGAGCAACCCGAGCATGGTGGAGGGCATTCAGTGAGCGAGCGACGGAGGGGTTTGGGCCGTGGGCTCGGCGCACTGATCCCTGCTGCCCCGACGGAGAAGACGCCGACTCCGGCCGCGATGGGAGGCGCCGGTTCGGCGTCCCCGTCGGCCGTGCCGGTGCTGACGAGCGACCGTGGGGTGGCCGCGGCGAAGGTGGCCACACTGCCGCCTGTTTCACATGAAACGGAGGAGCCGTCGCTGAACGGCGCCGTGGAGACCTTCCCGTCTCCCGTCGGTGCCCACTTCGCCGAGCTTCCCCTCGACTCCATCACGCCGAACCCGCGCCAGCCGCGTGAGGTCTTCGACGAGGACGCCCTGCAAGAACTGGTCACCTCCATCCAGGAGGTCGGCCTCCTCCAGCCGGTCGTCGTACGGCAGGTGGGCCCCGCGCGCTACGAGCTCATCATGGGCGAGCGGCGCTGGCGGGCCAGCCGTGAGGCCGGCCTGGAGGCGATCCCTGCGATCGTCCGGGCCACGGATGACGACAAGCTTCTGCTGGACGCCCTCCTGGAGAACCTGCACCGGGCACAGCTGAACCCGCTGGAAGAGGCCGCCGCCTACGACCAGTTGCTGAAGGACTTCAACTGCACCCACGACCAGCTGGCGGACCGCATCGGCCGGTCCCGCCCGCAGGTCTCCAACACCCTGCGTCTGCTGAAGCTCTCCCCGGCCGTTCAGCGCCGGGTGGCCGCCGGGGTCCTCTCCGCCGGGCACGCACGGGCGCTGCTCTCGGTGGAGGACTCCGAGGAGCAGGACCGCCTCGCTCACCGGATCGTGGCCGAGGGGCTCTCGGTGCGTGCCGTCGAGGAGATCGTGACCCTGATGGGCTCGCGTCCGCAGACGGCTCAGCGCGCCAAGGGCCCGCGGGCCGGCACTCGGGTCTCCCCGGCGCTGAGCGATCTGGCAGGGCGTCTCTCGGACCGCTTCGAGACGCGGGTGAAGGTCGACCTGGGCCAGAAGAAGGGCAAGATCACGGTCGAGTTCGCCTCGATGGAGGACCTCGAACGGATCCTCGGCTCCCTCGCCCCGGGCGAGGGACCGGTCCTTCAGAAGAGCCTTCTGGACGGGGACTCCGAGGTCACGGAGGACTGATCGTCCGGCTCGCGATGCGGGCTGTGTCCGGTCTCCTCCGGACACAGCCCGCTCTTTGCTTTCACGCGGTGTCGATGCCCTCACATCGTGGATACGATGCGTTCGGTACGGCGCATCCACCCGGCAGCACCTCTCAGGGGAGGAAGGTGTCATGCGAACGGTGAGCCGCAGCGGACTGGTGAGCGCGGGTCTGGGACTGGGCGCGGTCGGCGGCTTCGTCGGCAGTCTGCTCCGCGAACGGAGCGCACTGACAGCCGCCCGCGATGCTGCGGGCGAGGGAAGCGAGGAACAGCCTTCATGGGGCGACGGCTCGTACCGCTCACGCTGGACAACCTTCAGGACATTCCCCAGCGCTGTCGCTCGTGTGTCTTCTGGGAGTTGGACCCCGTCAGCGGTGAGGCCGCGGTAAGAGCGGGCAGGGCCGCCCTGGAGAAGGAGTCCTGGATCTCCGCGGTCCTGCTGGACTGGGGCTCGTGCGGCCGGGTCGTCTACGTCGACGAGGTACCGGTGGGCTATGTGCTCTACGCGCCTCCGGCCTACGTTCCCCGCTCGACGGCGTTTCCCACGAGCCCTGTCTCACCGGACGCGGTGCAGTTGATGACGGCGTTCATCATGCCCGGGTACCAGGGGCAGGGGCTGGGCCGGGTGATGGTCCAGACGGTGGCCAAGGATCTGCTGCGTCGGGGCTTCAAGGCCATCGAGGCATTCGGGGACGCCCGTTGGAAGGAACCGGCCTGTGTGCTGCCCGCCGACCATCTCCTGGCGGTGGGCTTCAAGACGGTCCGTCCTCATCCCCTGCATCCGCGTCTGCGCCTGGAGTTGCGCACCACGCTCTCCTGGAAGGAAGACGTGGAGATGGCGTTGGACCGGCTTCTGGGCGCGGTACAGAAGGAACCCGCCCTGCGCCCCCTCTGACCGGCGCCTCCACTGAACGACAATGGGCCAGCCCTTTCGGACTGGCCCATCGGTGTTTCACGTGAAACATGCGCCAACGACGCGACGGCTCAATGCGTCACTCGGCGATGAAGTCCTCGAGGTCACGCACGATCGCGGCCTTCGGCTTGGCGCCGACGATGGTCTTGGCGACCTCGCCACCCTGGTAGACGTTCAGGGTCGGGATGGACATGACGCCGTACTTGGCGGCCGTACCCGGGTTCTCGTCGATGTTGAGCTTCACGATCTCGATCTTGTCGCCGTACTCGGCGGCGATCGCCTCGAGGGACGGAGCGATCTGGCGGCACGGGCCGCACCAGGCAGCCCAGAAGTCCACCAGGACGGGCTTGTCGCTCTTGAGGACGTCCTGCTCGAATGAGTCGTCGGTCACGTTCTTCAGGGTGCCGGCCACGGCGGGCTCCTTAACTCTTTATGCGTGGGGTGGTGGGTGGGTGGAGAGAGGGGGTCAGACAGAGGTCTTCTCGGGCTCGGCCTGCTCCTCGTCCGCGAGGGCGGCGAGGAAGCGCTCGGCGTCGAGAGCGGAGGAGCAGCCGGTGCCGGCCGCGGTGATCGCCTGGCGGTAGGTGTGGTCGACCACGTCACCAGCGGCGAAGACGCCGGTGATGTTCGTCCGCGTGGAGGGCGCGGCGACCTTCAGGTAGCCCTCCTCGTCGAGGTCGAGCTGGCCCTTGAAGAGCTCGGTGCGCGGGTCGTGGCCGATCGCGATGAACAGGCCGGTCACCGCCAGGTCGGAGAGCTCGCCGGTCTTGAGGTTGCGCAGCTTGAGCCCGGAGAGCTTCTGGTCACCCTGGACCTCGGCGACCTCGCTGTCCCACACGAACTTGATCTTCGGGTCGGCGAAGGCGCGCTCCTGCATGGCCTTGGAGGCGCGCAGGGTGTCGCGACGGTGGACGATCGTCACCGACTTGGCGAAGCGCGAGAGGAAGGTGGCCTCCTCCATCGCGGTGTCACCGCCACCGATCACGGCGATGTCCTGGTCCTTGAAGAAGAACCCGTCACAGGTGGCGCACCACGAGACACCGCGGCCGGAGAGAGCGTCCTCGTTCGGCAGGCCGAGCTTGCGGTGCTGCGAGCCGGTGGTGACGATGACGGCCTTCGCCTTGTGGACCGTGCCCGCCGTGTCCGTGACGGTCTTGATCTCACCCGTGAGGTCGACGCTGACGATGTCGTCCGGGATGAGCTCGGCACCGAAACGCTCGGCCTGGCCGCGCATGTTGTCCATGAGCTCGGGGCCCATGATGCCGTCCTGGAAGCCCGGGAAGTTCTCCACCTCGGTGGTGTTCATCAGCGCACCACCCGCGGTGACGGCGCCCTCGAACACCAGCGGCTTCAGCGACGCGCGCGCGGTGTAGAGCGCCGCCGTGTAGCCGGCAGGCCCGGAGCCGATGATGATCACGTTTCGGACGTCGCTCACGGCTTGTTTCCTCGTCTCTGGACTGCGTCAGTACGACCGGTGGGAGCCCCTCTCAGAACTCTCACCCCACCCAACGGATCCTACGGGGCGCGCATTCCCGGTGTGTCCGGGCACACGGAGAGGCGGCACCGTACGGGATACCACGCAGGAGAGAGACGAAGACGTCGGTACGCCTAACGCGCGTAGGAGTGCGTCAGCAGAACCTTCGCGGAGGAGGACGGGTCCTTCTCACAGCCGGCGTCGACCACATAGGCGTCGACTCGGCTGCTGTCCTTCGCGTTGAGCATCAACACCAGGTAGGCAGCATCGCCGTCGTAGGAGCCCTTCTTCGCTGCCAGCGCTTCGTCGTCACGACCGATGCCTCGCAGCACACAGGAGGGGACCTGGGGCACGGGCTGGTTCTTGAGGTGGTTCTCGGGGACGGTGTTCGCACCCAGGCTGCGCGGAGCACGGGACCCCTCGCCGGAACCCTGTGCCAACAGTTCGGAGACCTGGGTCCCCACCTTCTTGCCGGAGAAGGCGTCAGCCTGTGTGGTCGGGGCGGAGGGCTTGCCGTCGTTGAAGGAGGACAGCAACACCGAGCCGAGTCCGAGGGCTGCGACGGTGAAGACGGTTCCCAGGACGGCGATCCTGCGACGCCCGCCACGGGAACGGCCCTTGCGACCCGGGCCCGTGGTGGCGGCTCGGGCGTGACCGACAGGACGGGCCGCCGACACCGATGTTTCACGTGAAACATGCGCATCGCCGAGTGTGGTGGCTTCGACGGACTCGGGTGCTGTCGCGCTGAGAAGAGCCTCCGCGGCGAGAGCGGCGTCGATACGGCCCGCGATCTCGTCCGGCATACGCGGCGGCCCCGGCAGCGAGCCGAGCAGCCCCCTGATCTCCTCCAGAGAGGCGTGGACGTCCGCGCAGAGCTCGCACTCGTCCAGATGCCGACGCACATCCCCGCTGCGGGTGGGTGTGAGCAGACCTTCGGTGAGGTCGGAGATCTCCGCGACGTCCGGGTGCCCGGTCGTGTCTGTCGTGGATGTCACGCTCGCCCACCTCCGCCCTTCACAGCAGCTGAATCGCCTGGACCTGTCTCACGGGGACCTGGGTCAGGGGATCCCGCTGCCGGTGGGACGGATGTCCCGTGCACCCGGTTCCGTCCTCCGCCCGGTTCTCTGCGGTCACCGGTGTTTTCCGGCCGCAGATGGGTGAGAAGGGGGAGGAGTCTGGCCCGGCCGCGGGCGCACCGGCTCTTGACCGTGCCGGTCGGCACGTCGAGCATGCGGGCGGCTTCGGCGACCGGATATCCCTGCATGTCCACCAGGACGAGTGCGGCCCGCTGATCGGGCGGCAGCGTGCCGAGAGCCTCCAGGAGCTGGCGGTGCAGGTCGTTGCGCTCCGCCGGTGCCGAGGCCTCCTCGTGGGGCTCCAGGAGCTGTTCCAGGCGCTCGGTGTCGTCGACCGGCGACGTCTTGCGGGAGGCCGCCTTGCGGGCCCGGTCGAGACAGGCGTTCACCGTGATGCGGTGCAGCCAGGTCGTGACGGCCGACTGGCCGCGGAAGGTGTGGGCGGCACGGTAGGCGGAGACCAGGGCGTCCTGGACGGCGTCAGCGGCCTCCTCGCGGTCCCCGAGGGTGCGCAGGGCCACGGCCCAGAGCCGGTCGCGATGGCGCCGCACGAGTTCGCCGAACGCGTCGGGATCGCCGTCCACATGACGGGCGAGGAGGTCCTGATCGCTTGCGTCGCCGTATGCGGTGCCATCTGCCATCGGACCCCCTCCCCTGGGATGTGGTGCGCTCAGCCCTTGAACGTCACGTCGGTGACCGCCTGCTTGTAGCCCGAGCCGCTGTAGCCGTCCGTCGGCGCGTACGGCACGGCCGTGATCCACAGCAGCACGTACCGCGTCTTGACCGACTTCGACGCCTTCACCGTAAGAGACTTGCCGCTCGTGGTGGCGGTTCCGATCTCCGTCATCCCGTCGATGCCGGAGGAGGGGGACAGGGAGTCGGCGGCGTAGAGCTTCACGGTCGTGTCGTTGCCGTCGTACCGGAGCCCTATCGAGGAGGCCGAGACCTTCTGCGCCGAGCCGAGGTCGTACACGATGCCCACACCCGGCTTGTACGGGGCGAGCGTCGGGCCGTCGTTGTAGCGCTTGGTGCGCCAGTACGTGGAGCTGTCGCCGTCGTACGTCAGCTTCACGTCGCCCGGGGCCTGTGCGTCACCGCTCGCGACGTACTCCCGGGCGTCGGCGATGCTGAGCGTCTTGACCGGCTTGGTCTTGTCGCCGCTCTTGTCGTTGTCGTCCGTGGTCTGCGTCTGGTTGGTGTCCTCGGACTTGTTGTTCTGCTCCATGAGGGCGTCCGCCAACTGCCAGCTGCCCAGGCCCAGGGCGGCGATGAGGAGCGCCGACACGGCCCACTTGAGGGCCTTGCCGGTGCGGCTCTGCAACGGAGGCGGAGGAGACGGCAGCGGTTGGGTGACGCCGGGATGCGGCGCCGGACGGCCGTAGGTGCCCTGCTGGTACGTCGTGCGCTGATACTCGGGCGGCGCGGTGAACGCGGGCTCCGGCGGGCGGATGCGGGGCATCTCGCCGATCGCCTTCACCAACTCCTCAGGCGTGATGCACGCCGACTCGTGGCGGGAAGCGGTCGCACCGTCGTTGGCGAGCGCGCGCATCGACAGCTCGGACAGCCCGCGGTGGACACCCGCCCGCACCTGGTCGGGCGGGATCAGCCCGATGTCCTTGGGCAGCCCGGACAGACCGTAGGCGTCGTCCTCGTACGGCCAGCGCTGGGTCAGGCCCGCGTACAGCAGCGCGCCGATGGCCTCGGTGTCCGTGCGCTGCGGGGTCTCGGAAGTGATGCCACGCAGCGCGGCGTTCACAGCGAGGCCGCGGATGCGCCACTGGCCGCTGGAGGTCCGCAGGACCGCGTTCGGGTTCAGGCGCAGATGCGCGAGGCCCTCACGGTGGGCGGCGGCCATGGCGGAGGCGACCTGACTGACCATCTGGTACGCGTCGTGCGGCTCCAGCGGCCCGGGGGCCAGGAGCGCGGTCAGCTCGGTGGCGTCGGGCAGCCATTCGTGGACGACGTAGACGAGGTCGTTCTCCTCGACGGCGTCCAGGACCTGGACGAAGCGCGGGTCACCGAGCAGCGCGGAGGAACGGGCCGCTGCCAGGACGGAACGGGCCCGTGAGTGGTCGGCCGGCAGGATGTGGACACCGACGGCGCGACGGAGTTTCTCGTCGACCGCGCGCCAACTGCTGAAGCCGTCCAGCCGGGTGACACATTCCTCGAGCCGGTAGCGTCTGGCGAGCTTGTGGCCGCTGTGCAGCTCGGGCGGTGAGGCCTTCCCGGGACCCTCGGTCCCGCCACTCCCCTGTGCCTCTTCGTTGTCCGTGTCCCGCTCCCGGTTTGTGGCCACCCCGTCGGCCGTGGACTGGTCCGCCTGTGCGGTCAGCGGCTCATCGCCGCTGTTGTCTGCCACGTCGACGGCAGCCGTGCTCCGTTCCGCCACCGTCGTTCCTGCCTCCCCATTCCTTGCGCGCCGACCGACATCCGTGCGCGCCGTCCGACGCCGAGACCAATTGTGCCCACAGTCCGCCGCTATGCACGACACACGGTGGCGGACGATGGTTGTGCGCGTACCCCCTTATCAGCGCCCCAGCCGTCCGCGCACCATGCCGACCAGGGAGTTCAGCTCCTCGATACGCATCTTGCGGGCTGCCACGAAGAAGATCCCGAGCAGGACCGCGCCGCCGACGATCAGGGCGGCGAAGGAGCCGATGACGCCCTGGCCGAGGACCTGTGCGATGCCGTAGCAGGCCGCGCCGCTGAGGATCGCGGCCGGCACCGAGGCGATGCAGAGCCTGGCATAGGTCCGCATGACACGGACACCGTCCAGGTCGCCGCCCAGCTTCTTGCGCAGTCGGCTCCAGGCGACACCGACGCCGATGGCGTAGGCCAGACCGTACGAGGCCGCCATGCCGACGACCGCCCAGCGCGCCGGGAGGACGAAGTAGCAGGCGGCGGACGCGGCGGCGTTGACGGCCGCCACGATGACCGTGTTGTAGAAGGGGGTGCGGGTGTCCTCGTAGGCGTAGAACGCGCGCAGGACGACGTACTGCACGGAGTACGGGATCAGGCCGAGGCCGAAGGCCATCAGCATGTAGCCCATGTTCGTTGCC
>JABFXD010000197.1 GCA_013361925.1 Streptomyces sp.
GCCGTGGCCAGATCCATCGTGCCCGACTCGACGTTCGCCAGGTGGCGGTCGATCTCCTCGTCCGTGGCCAGTCCCGCCGTGACGAGGTCGGCGCGGACCTGGCGGATCGTGGCGGACTCCAGGGCCGCGCAGGCGGGTGAGGTGAGCGGGAAGTAGGCGTCGGCCTGCACACGGCGCAGGCCGGCCTCGCGGAGCAGGCGCGGGAGGCGGCGGCCGTAGGAGAGGTCGGCGCCGCGGTCGGTGAGGAGCCGTCGGAATCCGGTGCGCAGCCGGTTCGCCAGCTTCTCGGCGGGGCCGTGCTCGTCGGGGCAGGTCAGGGGCTGCAGGGCGGGGTCGGCGTCCTCGATCAGGAGCCGTCCGCCGGGGCGCAGGGACTCGATCATCGACCGCAACGCCCGTTCCCGGTCCGGCACATGGACGAGGACGAGCCTCGCGTGCACGAGGTCGAAGCCCTCGCCCGGCGGCTCCTCCGCGCCCACGTCGTGGACGCGTACCTCCACCGGCGGCCGGGCGGCCGGGGCGACCCGGGAGGTGTCGATGTCGGTCGCGACGACCCGCCCGGTCGGGCCCACCTTCTTGGCCAGCCAGGACACGACGGACGTGCCGCCGGCCCCGACCTCCCAGCAGCGCCAGCCGGGGCCGACACCGAATCCTTCGAGGTGCCGGAAGGTCGTGGGGTCGAAGAGGGAGGCGAAGGCGTCGAAGCGCTCTCCGGCCTCGGTCTGCCGGTTGTCGAGGAGATACCCGTCGGTTCGCATCATGTCGCGATCATCCCAGTTGTCCCGGTTGTCCATAGTGGTCGACGCTCCGATACGACGGCATGGCGACGCAACTCTACGAGGGGGTACCCGAGCTCTCGCACCGACCCCGAGGCCCCTCGCCCGACGCCGGCCCAACACCCTCCCCACACGCCGCCAACAGCCTTGTCCACAGGCGGGAACAAAGCGGAACGCCCTGGTCCCACAGGCTTACCCGCGTTTCACGCAGGGCTGGCACACTGGCACGCCAGGGCGCAGCAATGCGGCGAGCGGGGATCCACGCAAGGAGATCCAGATGTCCATGGCAGGGAATCTGCGGAAGGTCACGAGCCTCGGCAGGGGCGGCGGCCTTCGCAGGGTGGCACGGCTGGCGCGGCGCCGTCCGCGCGTCGACCTGAGCCATCCCGCCAGGTCACCTCTGGGCTCGTCGGTGGTGAACTGCGTGTCCTATCGGGACGGGGCCCGGGTCCCGGGCGGCGGCGACCTGGTCGACACCGTGGAGCGTGTGCGCAAGCACGGCGACGGTTTCGTGTGGCTCGGTCTCCATGAGCCGACGGACCAGGAGTTCGCCGGCATCGCGGAGCTCTTCGAACTGCACCCGCTGGCGGTCGAGGACGCGATCGAGGCACACCAGCGCCCGAAGCTGGAGCGGTACGACGAGACGCTGTTCGCGGTGTTCAAGACCGTCTGCTACGTGGAGCACGAGGAGCTCACCGCCACGAGCGAGGTGGTGAACACCGGCGAGATCATGGTGTTCGTCGGCAAGGACTTCGTGATCACCGTGCGGCACGGGATGCACGGCTCGCTGGGCCCGTTGCGCGAGGAGCTGGAGGCCGACGAGCAGCAGCTGGCCAAGGGGCCGGCCGCGGTGCTGCACGCGATCGCGGACCATGTGGTCGACGACTATCTGAACGTCACGGACGCGGTCCAGGCGGACATCGACCAGGTCGAGACGGACGTCTTCTCCCCGGACGGCGCGCGGACCGACCCGGGACGCATCTACCAGCTCAAGCGCGAACTCCTCGAACTGAAGCGGGCCGTGGTGCCGCTGGCCCGGCCGATCGAGGAGTTGTCCACGCGTCCCATACGGGTGGTCAGTTCGGAGATACAGGCCTACTTCCGCGATGTCTCCGACCATCTGCTGCGCGCCAAGGAACAGATCGCCGCGTTCGACGAACTGCTCAACTCGATCCTCCAGGCACACCTCGCCCAGGTGACGGTCGCGCAGAACGAGGACATGCGGAAGATCACGGCGTGGGCCGCCATCGTCGCCGTGCCGACGATGGTCTGCGGGGTGTACGGCATGAACTTCAAGCACATGCCGGAACTGCACTGGACGTTCGGCTACCCCATGGTTCTCGGCGTCATATCCGTGGCGTGCCTGGCCCTCTACCGAGGCTTCCGGCGCAACGGCTGGCTCTGAGCAGGCCCCGGACGGCGGTCAGCGCGTCGCGCTCTTCGCGTAGACGCTCTCCGCCCAGGCGGCGATCTGGTCCTCCGTCAGATGCCGGGCCAGGTCAGCCTCGCTGATCATGCCGACGAGACGCTTGTCCTCGATGACGGGGAGCCTACGGATCTGGTGGTCCTGCATCTCCCGGAGTACATCGCGGACATCGGCGCTCGCGTCGATCCAGCGAGGTGTGCCCTGGGCCATCTCACCGGCGGTGACCTTGGCCGGGTCGTGCCCCATGGCCACACAGCCGACGACGATGTCGCGGTCGGTGAGGATGCCGCAGAGCCGTTCGTTGGCGTCGCTGATGGGCAGGGCTCCGACGTTGAGCTCGCGCATCAGCTGGGCGGCGCGGTCGAGGGTCTCGTGGGCGGGGATCCACTGGGCGCCGCGGTGCATGATGTCTCCGGCGGTGGTCATGAGATACCTCCCGGTTCCGGACGGCCGGCGCTGAGCACAAGCGCACCGCGCGGTTCCGGACGGCCGGCGCGGAGCACGAGCGCACCGCTGGTCCCGGCGCCGTTCATTCTCGCCGCGCTCAGCCTCTGTCGCACCCGGAGGCGGGAACGGGGGCCGGGGCGGTTCAGGCCGAGAAGCCCACGATCCGCCGCGGGACGACACGGATGATCACGCGGGTCTCGTCGTCCTTCTCGGCGGGCGGGTCGATGCCGAGGTACTTGTGCGAGAGGTCGTGCGGGAGGCGCTTGCCGGGGTCCGGGAGGATCTCGGCGGTGCCGCGGATCTC
>JABFXD010000105.1 GCA_013361925.1 Streptomyces sp.
GATCGTCCGGCTGCGCGAGCGCATCGACGCCACCGACAAGGCCGACCCGGTCACCCAGGATCTGCTGATCGGCATCACCGCCGAACTAGAGAAGCAGCGCTGGATGTTCGAGGCCGAGAACTGGCCTCGGGACTGACCGCGCCGTACGCAAGGGACGTCGTACGCAAGGGACGTCGTACGCAAGGGACGTCGTATGCAAGGGACGTCGTACGCAAGGGACGTCGTACGCAAGGGACGTCTACGCAAGCGAAGTCGTACGCAAGCGAAGGAGGCCCGCGATGACGGACGCCCTCGAACTCGACGCGCTGTGGGAGGACTTCCACCGTGCCGTCAACATGACCTCGCAGGAACTGGCCGCCTGGCTGCGGGTCAGCGACGCCGACGAGGCCGCCGAGCCCCTGCCGGAGCACGCCGGCAGCCCCACCGGGCAGCATGTCCTCGCGATCCTGCAGAAACGGCGCACGGACCTCACCGACGACGACATCGAGGTGATGTACGAGGTGGTGGACGCCGTCGGCGCCGAGGCGGACGTGGAGAACGAGCCCGAGGCCGAGGAGACCAGGCGGCGGCACCAGCTGATGACGCTGGGGCATGACCCGCTCCGGCCGTAACCCCCTTTCCGGTCAGCCCTGTTGACCGGAAAGAGGTGGCCGAAGTCCGACTCCGTCCCGCACAGATGATCGTGAAACACTGCTCGCAGTCCTGCCGAGCGAGCAGAGGAGTCACACGTGACCGGGACCGAGCCGGCCGCCCCGCGGATCGACACGACCAAGCCCCACCCGGCCCGGGTCTACGACTGGTATCTCGGCGGCAAGGACAACTACCCGGTCGACGAGGAACTCGGCCGCCGGATCGCCTCGTTGAACGGCGACGCCCCGCGGGCCGCGCGGGCCAACCGCTGGTTCATGCACCGGGCCACACGCGAGATGGCGCGCTCGGCGGGGATCCGGCAGTTCCTCGACATCGGCACCGGGATCCCCACCGAGCCCAATCTGCACCAGCTCGCCCAGCGGGTCGCGCCGGACGCCCGGGTCGTCTACGTCGACAACGACCCGATCGTCCTCGCCCACGCCGGCGCCCTGCTGCGCGGCACGGACGAGGGGGTGACGGAGTATGTGCAGGCCGACGCGCGCGACCCGGAGCAGATCCTCCGACAGGCGGGCAAGATCCTCGACTTCGAGCGGCCCGTCGCCCTCTCGCTGATCGCCCTCATGCACTTCATCGCGGACGAGGACGGCGCCCACGACGTCGTCGGCACCCTGGTCGATGCACTGGCCCCCGGCAGCTGTCTGGTGCTCTCCTGCATGACTGCCGACTTCGAGCCGGAGCAGGTGCACGAGGGCATCGCCGCGTACAAGGCGTCCGGCGTCACCCTCGTCGCCCGCGACCAGGCCGAAGTGGGCCGCTTCTTCACGGGACTCGACCTCCTGGAGCCCGGCATCGTCTCCGTGCGCGACTGGCGCCCCGAGCTCGCGGAGGGCGAGTCCGACATCGGCCCCGGGCCGGTGTCCCTGTACGGCGGAGTCGCCCTCAAGCGGTAGGCCGTCAGATGCTCGACCCCTGGGCCGTGAGCCGGCTCAGCGCGGCCGACACCAGCGTCCGCACGCCGGGGGCGAGGACGGACAGGTCGGGGGCGAAGAGCGGGCTGTGGTTGTCCGGCACGTTCCCGAACCGCTCCTCGTCCGTCTCCCCCGGCGCCGCCTGCCACACGGCGTCCGGTGTCGCCGTCACGTACCAGTAGTCGTACGGCACCCCCGGGGGCGCGAGCAGGGAGAAGTCCTCGCTGCCCATCTCCGGGCCGAAGTCGAACACCGAGGCGGCGCCGAAGAGTTCGCGGTGCACGGCCGCGATCTCCTGGTCGAGGGCGGCGTCGTTGACGGTGTTCGGATAGCCGGGGACGACGGTGATCCCGGGCGGCACCGGACAGCCGGCCGCCAGGCACTCGCCCTCCACGATCCGCCGCACCGCGCCGAGAATCCGCTCGCGCACCCGGTCGTCCTGGCTGCGCACGTTCAGCGCGAGCCGTGCCTCGGCGGGGATGATGTTGCTCTTCGTCCCGGCGTGGAACTGCCCCACCGTCACCACCGCGGAGTCCTTCGCGGCGACCTCCCGCGCGACGACGGTCTGGAGGCGGGTGACGATGTGCGCGGCGGTCACCACGGGGTCGACCGTCGACTCGGGGCGCGAACCGTGGCCGCCGACGCCGGTCACGACGACCTCGACCCCGTCGGAGGCGGACATGATCAGGCCCGGGGTGTGCGAGTAGCGGCCGGTGCGCCCGGGGACGACGTGCTGGCCCAGGACCACGTCCGGGTACGGGAAGCGCTCGTGCACTCCGTCCGCGGCCATCACGCCCGCTCCCCCGCCGGCCTCCTCCGCTGGCTGGCCGACGACCACGACCGTCCCGGACCAGGCCGCGCGCCCTGCGGCGAGCGCTTCGGCTGCGCCCATGAGCCAGGTGACGTGGCAGTCGTGCCCGCACGCGTGCATCACACCCTCGACGGTCGAGGCATACGGCAGCCCGGTCGCCTCCCGCACCGGCAGCGCGTCCATGTCGCCGCGCAGCCAGACCACCGGCCCGTCCCCGTTGGCCAGCACGCCGACCACACCGGTGCGGCCGACGCCCTCGGTCACCGCGTAGCCCGCCGCGCGCAGCCGTGCCGCGAGGCGGGCGGCGGTGCGGTGCTCCTGGAAGGACAGCTCCGGGTGGCGGTGCAGATCGCGGTAGAAGTCCTCCAGGTCGCCGGTCCTCAGCCCGGCGGTCAGGTCCTCGGTGAGCCGGGCGACGGCGGCGGGACCGGTCATGGCGCTCCCTCTCTTCTCGACAGCCGGGGCCTGGTCCTGTCGGCCCCTGCCCGGTCGGAGTGCCCCTCAGCCCAGCAGCCATCCCCCGTCCACGGCCAGCCCCACCGCGTTGACGGACCGGTTGCGCAGCAGGAAGTCCACGGC
>JABFXD010000358.1 GCA_013361925.1 Streptomyces sp.
AAGGCCGAGGAGAAGCAGGCCGAGCAGGAGGCCAAGCAGGAGCAGCTCCAGGCCGAGCAGGAGAAGAAGCAGGCCCAGGCCGAGGCCGAACAGCGGCAGTTGGAGCAGGAAGCGGCCAAGCGGGAGCAGGAGGCGCTCGCCCAGTACGACGACGCGCGCCAGGAGATCCTCAACAACGGCGACCCGTCACAGCTGTCGCCCACCACCATCAGCGGCCCGGTCAACGACGCCACGCTGGACCTTCCCGGCGGCGGCGAGACCCACATCGACTCCTCCGGGCGCGTGGTCACCGAGTACCCCGACGGCAGCTCCACCACCATCGACCCGCTCACCCACAGCTCCACCGTCACCCGCCCCGACGGCACCACCCTCTCCGGCCCGCTCAACACCGGCGATCTGCTCACCAATCCGGACGGCAGCGTCACCCACCTCGACGCGGGCGGGCACGTGGTCACGGAGTACGCGGACGGCACCGTCCAGACCGTCGACCCGGACACCGGCGCCACCACCATCACACTCCCCGACGGCACGACGTCCTCCGGCTATCTCAACGGCGGCGACCTGCCGACGTACGGCTCGTCCGCAGGCTCCCAGCCGTCGTACGACCAGCCCTCCTACGAGGAGGAGCTGTACGACGACACCCCCTACCAATCCCCCCTGGACTACGGCTCGTCGGACACCGCCCAGACCGCGTCGAGCAACCGTCAGCAGCTGAACACGGGTGCGTTCCCGGGCCTCGCCACGACCGGTGGCGGGCAGGACGGCGCGGCCGGCACGGGGTCGTCCACCGGCAGCGGAACTCCCATGGGCGGCATGCCGATGGGCGGCATGGGAGGCATGGGCGCGGGCGGCGGCGCGGGCAACAACGACGGCGAGCGGGTCCGCAACGTCATCGACAGCGACGTCATCAGCAACCGCCGCACCCGCACCGGTTCGGGCGCGGCCCGCGGCAACGGCGGTTACGCGGACGACGAGGTGCGGGTGGCGGCGAGCGGCCCCACGGCCGGTGCGACCCCGTTCGTCCCGCCGGCCGGCGGCCAGGGAGCGCCGGGGCGGCCGGAGACACAGAGCGGAAACCGCGCCCGGGAGGCGTGGGAGCCCGAGGACGAGGACGTCTGGGGCGCGGACGAAGGAGGCGCACCCGCCGTGATCGGCCGATGAGCGAGTCGATGAAGCAGAAACTGGCCCAGGCCATGGCCGAGTTGGAGGCCGTACAGGAAGCCGTGGCACGCGCCGAGGGCGAACTGAACCAGGCCTCGGCCACCGCGCGCTCCCGCGACCGCACGGTGGAGGCCACGGTCGGCGCGCAGGGAGAGCTGACCGGGCTGAAGTTCCTCGACGGCCGGTTCCGCAACCTGCCCGGCCCCCAGCTGGCCGCCTCGATCCTGGAGGCCGTGCAGGAAGCCCGCGCGCAGATGGCCCACCGCGTGATGGAGACCTTCGCCCCGCTCACCCAGCGGGAAGGCGGCGGCGCCACGGGAATCGGCGGCATCGACATCGACTGGGACCGCCTCTTCGGCTCCGCGCTGGAGGACGGCACGGGGACCGGCCGCGGCCGGTCGGCCAAGGACCGGCTGCGCGACGAGATCCACGAGGACCCCGACGACAACCAGCCCCGAGGACAAGGACGGCAGCCATGAGCTCGGACAGGTACGAGGCGAACCCCGCCGGTCTGCGACAGGGCGTCGAACTGATCGGGGTCCTGCCGGACCTGGCCAAGAAGGCCGGGGACGACTTCGTCGCCCAACAGGCCGAGTACCAGGGGGCGTACGGCTACGACGACGAGTTCTACCAGCAGAACTTCCCGGCCTACACGGAGGCCAACGAGACCCTGCTGTCCGTGTTCCGGGAGTACGGCAACGCCTTCGCGTACCTGGGATCCGCCACCCTCGGCAACCTGCGCAACATCGAGGGCACCCAGCAGGACGCGCTGGAGGGGATCAACCTGCAGAACAACCGGCTGGATTCCTTCGAGGACGGCTCCGGGTCCGGGAAGCACTGAATGGAGGAGATCAACTTCCCACCGGACGTCCGGAAGATGCTGTTCGTCCTCATCGGTGAGATGCCGTTGCAGGCCAGGGAGAATCTGCTCTACGCCAGCCGCGAGCTCTACAGCTACTACGGCAAGAACCTCACCAAGCTCAGGGACACGGCCCGCGAGACCATCCAGAAGTCCCGCGACTCCCTGCCGCCGGCGGTCGCGGAACAGTACGTCCAGGGCCTCACCATGCTGATCGGCGAGGGCCGCGGCAACGACCCCGTCCAGCGGGTCCTCGACCAGATCACCGACCTCGAGAACCGGCAGATCGACCTCTCCCAGAACGTCCAGGGCGCCAAGTGGGAGATCATCGCCGAGATCATCATGCTGATCGCCGAACTGGCCATCCTCACGGCCCTGATGGCGTTCACGGGCGGCGCCTCCGTGTCGCAGATCTTCCTGGCCCGGGCCCGGAGCAGGTTCGCGGTCCTGATGATCATCGACCGGCTGCTGACGATGACCCACATCCTGCCGACCCTCACCGAGGCGGTCACCGAGGCGCTGCAGACCCTCGCCGTCCGGCTGGCCCAGATCGCCCTCAACAGCGGCCGGCGCAAACCCGACGGCATCGACTGGGGCGACGTCGGCAAGGCCGCCGCGTTCGGCGCGGTCGTCGGTCTCTTCGGCAGCGTCTTCGAATGGGTCGCGAAACCCTTCAAGTCGATCTTCAAGGACCTCAACGCCGACGTCCTCGACAAGTTCAGGTTCAACCCGAACGACCTGCCCTACAAGCTCCTCAGGAACGGTCCGCCCGAGGTCGTCGGTGCCTTCGTCATCGCCGGCGCCGCCGAGGGACTCGGCGAGTACATCGTCACCGGTGCCTTCGAGGGCAACTGGGACTTCAAGTGGGAGACGTTCGTCGGCAGCGGCTCCAGCGCCGTCTTCGAACTCGGCGCGTCCGTCGCCCT
>JABFXD010000585.1 GCA_013361925.1 Streptomyces sp.
GAAGAGGGCCGCGGCTGGTCGCCGCGGCCCTCTTCGGTTGGCTGATGTCAACTGGCCTCGGTCACCGTCTCCTTGGTCTGCCGGGCGGGAATCTCAGCAGTGGCGTCCTCGATCTCGCCGTCCAGCGCCTTCTTGGCCTTCTCCAGATCCAGCGCCCCTTCCCACCGGGACACCGCGAAGACGGCGACGCAGTTGCCGAGCAGGTTCGTCACCACGCGCATCGAGTCCATGATCCGGTCCACGCCGAGCAGCAGCGCCACCGCGCCGGCCGGGATCGCACCCAGCGAGGACGCGGTCGCCGACAGGGCGAGGAAGGCCGAGCCGGGGATGCCGGCCATGCCCTTGCTGGTGAGCATCAGCACCAGGACCACGGTGATCTGCTGGCCGAGGCTGAGGTCGACGCCGACCGCCTGGGCGATGAAGAGCGTGCCGATGGACAGATAGAGCGAGGCGCCGTCGAGGTTGAAGGAGTAGCCGGTCGGCAGCACCAGACCCACGGCGTCGTCACGGGCGCCCGCCTTGCGCAGCTTCTGCATCACACGCGGCATGACGGACTCGGTGGACGCGGTGCCGAGCGCGAGCAGCATCTCGGCGCGGATGTAGCGCAGGAACTTCCAGAGGCTGAGCCCGGTGACCAGGCGCAGGGCGACGGCGAGGAGCGCGATGAAGAGCGCGGCGGCCACGTAGCACAGGACGATCAGCTTGGCGTAGGTCTCGATGACGCCGAGCCCGTACTGGCCGATCAGGACGGCCATCGCGCCGAACACCGCGATCGGGGCGAGCCGCATGATGAAGCCGACGACCGCGAAGATGATCTCCTGGGCCTGCTCGATGGCGGGCAGCACCTGGGGCACCTTGGTGTGGCCGAGGTGGAGCAGCGCGGCGCCCACCAGGCAGGCCAGGATGAGCACTTGGAGGAGCTCGTTCTCGGCGAAGGCCCCGATGAAACTGGTCGGGATCGCGTTGACGACGAACTCGGTCGTCGAAGGCAGCGAGCCGCCGCCGGTCTTCGCGTCGACCGCCGAGGCGTCCAGCGTCGAGGGGTCGACGTGCATGCCGGAGCCGGGCTGGACGACGTTGGCGGCGAGCAGGCCGATGATCAGCGCGAGCGTGCTCGCCACCTCGAACCAGATCAGGGCCTTGAGCCCGATCCGGCCGAACGCCTTGAGGTCACCGGCCTTGGCGATCCCGACGACGACCACGCAGAACACGAGCGGGGAGATGATCGTCTTGATGAGCCGGGTGAAGCCGTCGCCGAGCGGCTGGAGGTCGGCGGCGAAGCCGGGCCAGAGCTTTCCGACAACGATGCCAAGAACCAGCGCACAGAGGACCTGTGCGAAGAGAGAGGTACGCAGTATGCGTGCGACGCGTCGCGGCAGGGACGGGACGGACGGCGGCACGGGCACTCCTTGTGGGGGACGGTGGCGCGCAGAAGCCCTTGGGGAGAACTTCTGCGATACGGAAAGCGGCTTCCGTGTCGATCACTCTGACCGCGCCGTTGATCTCCCGCGAGACCGCCGCGTTTCAGCCGGGTAAATCACGCCGTGAGTGACGCATCGCACACAACTCCCGTCAGCAGCCCGCGCGATCCTCGGTGAGCACCCCCTGAACGGTGGTCAGGGAACGGTCGTAGCAGCGGCCCGAGTCCTTTGAAACGCCGTACAGCCGGTAGCGCTCACGCGTCGTGCCGACCGCGTGCCGCTGGTCGCGCGGGACGTTGAGGGTCCAGGTGGCGTCGCCGGTGTAGGTGTCGTCGAGGCGGTGCCGCAGGCGTCCGTCGGTGGCGACCGAGGCCCGGTCCCCGAGTGTCAGCGCGGTTCGCAGCCTGTCGTCCGCGCCGATCGTCGTGGTGCCGTCCATCGTGTACGTCCGCTGCGTGCGCGTCGTGTGCGCCGGACCGCGTCCGTCGATGGTGACCGCCTCGGCGTCCGTCCAGGTCGCGTCGAGAGCGTCGAGGTTCTCGCCCTCGGTCCAGCGGTGTGTGGAGGTGTTCGCCAGCGACCGGCGGACGGTGGTGGTCACGCGGCCGTGCGAGGTGTCGACGTATCCGGCGACGGTGAGCCGATGGGCACCCTCGGTGTCGAGTCGGTGCTCCGAACCGGGCGTGTACACAGAGGAGTTGGTGAGGTCGCCGACGGTGTGCGTGGTGAGCTTTCCGGTGACGTGGGCGCTCTTCGCGTCCTGCCAGACGGCGACGTTCACGGGAGCGCTCCAGCCGCTCTGCCCTTCGGGGACGCCGACGACATCGACCTGTACGCGGTGCGGTTCGCCGTCGTTGAGGAGACCGGCGAACGGCGTCAGGTCGTATTCGATCGGCTTGACGTCGAAGGCGCGCGGTCCCGGAATCACGTACCAGAGGAAGGGGTTGGACCAGCCGCCGGTCCACACGTGCGGGAACGGGGCGGCGATTCCGGCGAGTTGGCCGTCGACCTTGATCTGCACCTCACG
This sequence comes from Streptomyces sp., assembly GCA_013361925.1. GTDB lineage: Bacteria > Actinomycetota > Actinomycetes > Streptomycetales > Streptomycetaceae > Streptomyces. Next base: position 2,449 of record JABFXD010000585.1, read on the forward strand.
GTAGGGGCCGCCCGCAGCCTTGCAGGAGTACGGCGCCTCGTCGGGCACCGTCAGATACCAGTACTCCTCACAACCGCCGCCCGAGCCGGTGGCGTACACCTCGGCGACGATGCGTTCGCTGTTGCGCGGGGTGGTGACGGTGCCGTCGGTGAGGGGCAGGACCCGGTCGGGGGTCTTCGCCGCGTCCGGCCTGCCGGCGTAGAACGTCAGCGTGACCTTGACGTCGATGACACCGGTGTACGTGTCGTCGACCACGTTGCCGATGAGCATCTCGACGTCCCGGGCGGAGCGGAGGGTGTCGCTGTAGCGCGTGACGTCCTTCTCGACCGACCACTCGATCCCGTCCGGCGACGGCTCCGGAGTCGACGTACGGAAGATCTCGACCCCGCCGACCCGCAGATACCCGAGCCGGTCGTACTGACGTCCCTTCACCTTGCCGTCCATCCGCAGGACCACCTTGCTCCAGCGGTCGCCGCAGCCGTCGGGCGG
>JABFXD010001029.1 GCA_013361925.1 Streptomyces sp.
TTACCGTGATCCTGTGGTGACGCGATGGCAGTCCATCGCCGGTGTGTGCGTCTCGGGCCACTCGCTGCCGCCCTCGGTGATCAGCCAGATCCATTTCTCCGGCTCGGCGGGGGTGATCGGCGGCGCGTATCCGTCCGTCAGCATCACGACGGCGTCCGGCGTGACGTCGAAACGCCGGCCGTTGACCTCTGTACGCCCCTCCACGTAGTCCGCGACCGCCTGGAAGCTCGTGCCACCCCCGCCATAGACCCGCTCGCCGGGCGCGAAGGGCATCACCACGGCGTCGAAGGACAGCCAGTGCGCCTCCACCCCGTCGATGCGGCCCACGAGTTCGGTGAGCCACGTGATCACATGCTGCGGCATCGAGCCGGACGTGTCGTACGCGACGACCAGCACCTTGTCCCGCACCGGTCCGCGCCGCGCCAGCATCGGGTCCTGGCCGAGCGCGGCGAGCAGCGCACCCCGCTTCTTCGGGTACACCAGCCGCTCGCCCTCGCGCAGTCTGGAACCGAGTACGTCGACCAGCCAGCGCTGCCACCAGTGGACCGTCCGCGTGCGCGCGGTCTCGCCCCGCAGCACGCCCGCGCCCAACTGCCCCCAGATCCGCGCCGCGCGTGCGCTGCCGTCCTCGGTGCGGCCCATGAGGTCCAGCAACTCCCGCTCCGCGCCCGCGTGTCCGCGCCGGGCCGCCAGCAGGGAGTTGAGCAGCGCCGAGGACGTCACCGCGTCGACGGTCTCCTGGTCGGCCGGGACGAGGCCGCCTCCCAGATGCACACACAGCCGTCGCTCCGGCACCGGTGGGCGGTGCATCCGCTTCAGCTCGCCGTACACCCGCAGGTCCGTCTCGGTGAACGTCTCGTACGGGACGGGCTCCAGGCCGTGCTCGGTCAGGTCCGCGCGGTACTGCTCGTACACCGCGCGCGGGTCGATGCCCGTCGGCCGGCCGTCCAGCAGGGGGAGTTCGTCACGGCGCAGCCGGACCAGTGCCACGTGGTTGATGGACACCTCGGCGGCCAGCTCGAAGACCGGGTCGGCGCGCAGCTCCGGGTCGGCGAAGAGATGGCGGTGCACCAGATGGCGTGCCTCGTGGAACAGGACGAACTTCACGCCGTCCAGGCCGAGTCCGGCGAAGAAGTCCGGGTTGTACAGCAGCAGGCACGTCCCGTCGCCGGACGCCACCACGGCCGCCGTGTCGATCGCGGTCGTCGGGATCTGGTGGTGGCACTTGGCGTACAGCCAGGACGCCACCGCCGACTCCGTCAGCCCGAAGTCCAGCAGCGCCGCCTCCTTGAGCCGGCGCGCCTCCGCCACAACCACCGGATCCGCCGGGCGGTACGCCTCCAGCGCCCGGCGATCGGCGAGGTCGACCACCGGGGGACGCCGCCCCCGCTCCCCGTACGCCATGTCCTGCCCCCCGTACCGAACGTGCCCCCCCCGTGGCTCATTGGTACCAGGACCCACTGACATCGGGCCAAGGCATTACGATCTGGCGTCAAGGGCGGGGCCGTAGCGCAGAGGCAGGCGCACTGGTCTCCAAAACCGGAAACACGCTGGTTCGAATCCAGCCGCCCCGCCCCCTGCGGTCACGCGACCGCACCCGCTGTGACGATCAGTTCCGGCGTGTTCCCGTGGAACGTCTCCGCCAGCTGGACCAGCACCGCCCACGCGTCCTCACGGTCGCCCAAGTGCTCCTCGACGAGCGGGCGCAGGGCGTCCTCGGCCTCCCTCAGCCGCGCCGGGAACAACAGCCGCCCCATCGACAGCACTTCGAGGACCCCTATGGCGGGGCCCTCGGAGGCCACATAGTCGGCGGCGCTCGCGAACACGCCAGCCTGGCGCAGGCGGTGGGTGAACTTGGCGTGGGTGCCGAAGCCCGCCCGTACCGACGGCGGGCAGTCCGGGCGTACGTTGAGCGCCCAGCGCGCGTAGCCGGGCAGCGGACGTTCGCGGTCCGCCGCGCCGACCGTCGCCCAGTCGGCGCGCGTCAGCACCATGGACGCCGCCGCGCGTCCCTGGTGCACCGTGGTGACCTCGCGCAGCGCGCCGACGAGACCATGGCGGGCGTAGCTCTCCGGGATCTCGGGCTCCTGCCCCGGCAGGGTCACGTCGACCGGCAGGGGATCGACACGACCGGCCGCGAAGGGCACCCCGCGCGCGATGGCGCGGCGCAGACCGGAGTCGGTCGGGATGTACCGCCACACCAGGGCGTTGAGCTGCGGGTCGTCGTTCTCCATGATCCACAGCGCCACGGAGGCCTCAAGGCCGCGGGCCCAGGTCCACGCGCGCGTGACGCGTCCCCGGGCCTGCGCGGGGGTCTCGGGCTCCGGCAGGCCGGTCCGCGCCCGGACCCGTACGGCGGTCTCCTCGTCGACGAGGCCGAGCAGGAACCCGACCGACCTCTGCGCCCTGGTGTTCTCTCGCATGGCGGCATGATGCCGCCGGTCAGGGGCGGACCGCACCGGAAAATCGACGGCCGCCCCTGCTGAGGGCCGCCTTGCCGACGGCGGCCCCTGCTGTGGTCAGCCCGCCGCGCGTGCCGCCATCCGCGCCTTGCGCGCCGCGAGCTTCGCGTCGAACTTCGAAGCCTCCGCGTCCAGACCGCCCATGAACAGGCCGAGTTCCTCCTGGGCCTGCTGTCCCTCGGGGCCGAGACCGTCGATCTCCATGATCTTCAGGAAGCGCAGCACGGGCTGGATGACGTCGTCGTGGTGGATGCGCAGGTTGTAGACCTCGCCGATGGCCATCTGCGCGGCGAAGCGCTCGAAGCCGGGCATGCCGTGGCCGGGCATGCGGAAGTTGACGACGACGTCCCGGACGGCCTGCATGGTCAGGTCGGGGGCGAGGTCGAACGCGGCCTTCAGGAGGTTGCGGTAGAAGACCATGTGGAGGTTCTCGTCGGTCGCGATGCGCGCCAGCATGCGGTCGCAGACCGGGTCGCCGGACTGGTGGCCGGTGTTGCGGTGCGAGATACGGGTCGCGAGCTCCTGGAAGGCGACGTAGGCGACCGAGTGCAGCATCGAGTGGCGGTTGTCCGACTCGAAGCCCTCGCTCATGTGGGCCATGCGGAACGCTTCCAGCTTGTCCGGGTCCACCGCGCGCGAGGCGAGCAGGTAGTCGCGCATCACGATGCCGTGCCGGCCCTCCTCGGCGGTCCAGCGGTGCACCCAGGTGCCCCAGGCGCCGTCGCGGCCGAAGAGCGAGGCGATCTCGTGGTGGTAGCTGGGGAGGTTGTCCTCGGTGAGGAGGTTCACGACGAGCGCGATGCGGCCGATCTCGGTGACCTTGGACTGCTCCTTGTCCCAGGCCTCGCCGTCCTCGAAGAAGCCCGGGAAGTTGCGGCCGTCGCTCCAGGGCACGTACTCGTGCGGCATCCAGTCCTTGGTGACCTTCAGATGCCGGTTGAGCTCGGTCTCGACCACTTCCTCCAGCGCGTACAACAGCTTGGCGTCGGTCCAGACGGCGGGGCTGCCGAGGTGAGGGGAAGTGATCGTCACGGGAACTCCAGGGGGACGCGTAACAAAGCGGGGGAAAGCCGGGTAACCGGCGAGCGGTTGCCGGAACCTACGAGAGCGTAGGCTACGAACCCGTAGGTTACGAAGCCGTAGGTTAAGCGCGATGTAAAGATCCCTGATCAGCCAGTGTTCCCAAGGGTTTCCGGGGCTTGTGCAAAAGCCCCAGGACCCGCAGGTCCCAGGGCCGAACGGTTGATCCGTTCACTCGTCAGGCATACAACTCCCGGACGCGGACCGAGAGGCATGTCACACACCCCTCCAGCTTCTCGAACTCGCTGATGTCGACCACGACCGGGTCGTGGCCGAGGTCGGCCAGCAGGTCTGCGGTCTTCGGCGCGCTCGCCGAGATCAGCAGCTTGTGACCGCCGAGGAGCACGACGTGACCGCCCGCCTCCTCCGGCACCGACAGGAAGCGCGGGAAGAGGGACGGGCGGTCCACCTTCGGGATGTTCCCGACGACCGTCCCGTCCGGCAACGCTGTCACCGCCGACTTCAGATGCAGCACCTTGCTCACCGGCACGGCGACGACCCGCGCCCCGAGCGGCTCGAAGGCCGCCCGCAGCTGCTGGACGCCCGCCGCGTTGGTACGGCCGCCGCGGCCGACGTAGATCGTGTCGCCGACCTTGAGGACGTCACCGCCGTCCAGGGTGCCCGGCTCCCAGATCCAGTTCACCGAGCAGCCCAGCGAGGCCACGGCCTCCTCGACCCCGGCGGTCTCCTCGCGTCGTGACTCGGCGCCGGGCCGGGTGATCAGGGCGACGTTCTTGTACATGACCACCGTGTCCTCGACGAACACCGAGTCCGGGCAGTCGTCGGCGGGTTCCACCTCGATCGTCTCCCAGCCGTGGGCGCGCAGGGCCTCGGCGTACGCCTCCCACTGCTCGACCGCGAGATCGACGTCGACCTTCTCGCGCTCGAGGTGCGTCACCAGGCCTTCGGCGAGGCGCGGGCTGGGGCGGCGGATGAGGGCCTTCTTGCTGGGCACGAGGAAACTCCGTAACGGCGGCAGGTGGCGGCGCCCCGGAAAAGCGGCGCCGGTCAGCCATCATGCAGGGCGGGCCCGCGCGCACAAAACCCCCGTTGCGAGGCTGTGGCCCTCCTGAGATACGCGGCGGTAACCACGGCCGGGACGGGCCCGTCGGCGATCCGGTCGTCCCGAAGATCACCGACGGGCCCCTCCGCCTAGGCGAGGTCCGCGAGCGCCTCGGGCGAGGTCTCCCGCAGCTCACCGTCCAGCAGCAGCCAGCGTGTGATGCCGATCGACTCCAGGAACGGCAGGTCGTGGCCGGCCACGATCAGCGCCCCCTCGTACGACTCCAGCGCACTCGTCAGCTGCCGCACGCTCGCCATGTCGAGGTTGTTCGTCGGCTCGTCCAGCATCAGCAGCTGCGGGGCCGGCTCCGCCAGCATCAGTGCCGCGAGCGTCGCCCGGAAGCGCTCGCCGCCGGACAGTGTCGCCGCCTTCTGGTCGGCCCGGGCGCCCCGGAACAGGAAGCGGGCCAGCCGCGCCCGCACCCGGTTGTTGGTGGCGTCCGGCGCGAACCGGGCCACGTTCTCCGCGACCGACAGCTCACCGTCGAGGACGTCGAGCCGTTGCGGCAGGAACCGCAGCGGCACGTGCGCGTGCGTCTCGCCGGACACCGGCGCCAGCTCCCCGGCGATCGTCCGCAGCAGCGTCGTCTTGCCCGCGCCGTTGCGCCCGATCAGCGCGACCCGCTCGGGACCGCGCAGATCGAAGCCGCCCCGCAGGCGCGCGCCGTAGGCCAGTTCCAGATCCATCAGGGTCAGCACGTCCCGGCCCGGCGGCACGGCCGTGTACGGCAGGTCGACACGGATCTCGTCGTCGTCCCGTACGGCGTCCACCGCCTCGTCGAGGCGGTCCTTGGCCTCGGCGAGCTTCTCCTCGTGCATGATGCGGTGCTTGCCCGCGGAGACCTGCGCCGAGCGTTTCTTCAGTTTCATCACCGCCCTGGGCTCGCGCTTGTTGTCGTACATCTTGTTGGCGTACCGGGTGCGCTGCGCCAACTTCGAGTGCGCGTCGACGAGTTCGCGCTTCTGCCGCTTCAGGTCGGCCTCCGCGACCCGCACCATCCGTTCCGCCGCCTCCTGTTCGGTGGCGAGAGCCGCCTCGTAGGCGGAGAAGTTGCCGCCGTACCAGGTGACCTCTCCGGAGCGCAGATCGGCGATCTGGTCGACGAGGTCGAGGAGTTCACGGTCGTGGCTGACGACGACCGTCACGCCGGACCAGGACGCGACGGCCGCGTACAGCCGCCTGCGCGCGTACAGGTCGAGGTTGTTGGTCGGCTCGTCCAGGAGCAGCACGTCCGGGCGGCGCAGCAGCAGCGCGGCCAGCCGCAGCAGCACCGACTCGCCGCCCGAGACCTCGCCGACCGTGCGGTCCAGGCCGATGCGGTCGAGGCCGAGTTCGCCGAGCGTGGCCAGGGCGCGTTCCTCCACGTCCCAGTCGTCGCCGACGGTCTCGAAGTGCTCCTCGGCCACGTCGCCCGCCTCGATGGCGTGCAGGGCGGCCCGCTGTGCGGCGATGCCGAGCACCTCGTCGATCCGCAGCGCGGTGTCGAGCGTGACGTTCTGCGGCAGATACCCGACCTCGCCGGCGACGCGGACGGCGCCGTCGGCCGGGGTGAGTTCACCGGCGATCAGCTTCAACAGGGTGGACTTCCCGGACCCGTTGACGCCGACGAGGCCGGTACGGCCGGGGCCGAAGGCGATGTCGAGGTCGTCGAAGACGGGGGTGCCGTCGGGCCAGGCGAAGGCGAGGGACGTGACGGACAGGGAAGAGGACATGCGGGCCTCGCGGTTGCTTGATGCGGTCAGGGGCACACGCGTATCGAGAACACCTGCGACCACAGGGGAGGCTCCGCGGGCGGCGGAGGGGCAAGAGAAAAGCCCCTGCACCGAAGGACGGCTCGCACGCCGAGGTCGCACGCAGCGCACACACACCACAGAGGTGTGCGACGCGGTGTCTCAAGACCTCAGAGGAGCAACGTCCTTCTCCGATCGACGGCAGCAGAAGCGTTCTACACCGTAGGAGCAGGCCTGCGGGCGGTCAACCGAATTAACCTGGATCCCGATCTCGAGGAGGCCCCGTGCCCGACGGTTCGCTGTCCCTGCCCGCCCGGCTGTGTCTGCTGGCCTGGGACACCACCAGAAACGAGCTCACCGGCGAGCCGCACCTCCACCACCTGGTGCGGGCCGGAGCCCTCACCGAGCTGGCCCAGCGCGAGCTTCTCGTCGACGACGACGGCATCGCCACCCCGGCCGACATGGACTCCCGCACCGGGGACGCCGTCCTCGACGGGCTCCTGGAACTCGTCCGGGAGTCCCGACCGCACCACTGGCGCGGCTGGGTGCCGCTGCACGCGCGCGTGACGCTCGACGCCGTACGGGAGCAGCTGGCCGCCGAGGGGTACCTCCGCGCGGAGAAGCGGCGGGTCCTCGCGCTCTTCCCGACCGTCGAGTACGCCCTGGAGCGCGTCGCCGCCGCGGACGCGCTGCGTGAGCGGGCCCGGCAGGTCCTCGAAGGGCCGGTGCCGACGGCGGAGGTCTGTGACCGCGACGCGGCGCTCGTCACCCTGGCCGCCGCGGCCGGACTGCGCACGCTGGTGCCCCGCGAGGAGCGCGGCCTGCACAAGGACCGCCTGGCGGAGCTGGCCGAGCGCGGCGGGGCGGCGGGGCCGGCGATGCGGAAGGTGGGGGAGGAGCTGCGGGCGGCGCTGACGAGCGCGGCCGCGCCGACCGGGGCGTGAGCCCTTCGGTGCCGCACGTTGATGTCGGTTTCCTGCCAGCCCCGCCCCTGCCCCCGCTGCTTGAGTGAGCGGCATGACGAAGCAGCCCTCACTCCGCGACCGAGCCCTCGCCTTCCACGCCCTGCACGTCCCCGGACGTCCGCTGATCCTGCCGAACGCCTGGGACACGGCGAGCGCCCGGATCGTCGAGGACGCCGGGGCCTCGGCCGTCGCGACCACCAGCGCGGGCCTGGCCTGGGGTCTCGGCGCGGCGGACGGCGACCGGGTGGACCGGGAGCGGGCCCTCGGGGTCGTCGCGGACATCGCCGCCGCCGTGGACGTACCGGTCAGCGCGGACGTCGAGAGCGGCTTCGCCGTCGACCCGGAGGGCGTCGCCGACACGATCCGGGCGGTCCTCGCGGCGGGCGCGGTCGGGGTGAACATCGAGGACGCCCTCTACGAGGAGGGTGCGGGACCGCTGCGGGACGTCACCGAACAGGCCGAGCGGATCGCCGCCGCGCGCGCCGCCGCCGACGCGGCGGACGTGCCGCTCTTCGTCAACGCCCGCATCGACACGTTCCTGCGGTCGGCCGGGGGAGTGGGCCTCACCCTGGAGCGGGCCGCCGCCTTCCGGGCCGCGGGCGCAGACGGGATCTTCGTCCCCGGGGCCGTCGACCCGGGAACCGTGAAGGAGCTCGTCGACGGTGTCGACGGCCCCCTGAACATCATGGTCGGCCCCGGCGCCCCACCGGTCGCCGAACTGGCGGCGCTCGGCGTCGCGCGCGTGAGCTCGGGCGCGGGCATCCCGATGGCCGTGCACGCCCTGGTGCGCCGCGCCGCGCGGGAGCTGCTGGGCACGGGCACATACGCGTCGCTGGCCGACGGGTACGACTACGGCGAGCTCAATTCCCTGCTGGGCGGGGAGCGTCGGCGCTAGCTCAGCAGGCGTCCCGCATCAGCTCGGCCAGCTGGTGGTCCAGGTCGAGCTGGAGATGCTCAAGGCCGACGGGCACCAGCTCGGCCGTCGCCTCCAGGAAACGCCGCAGCTCGCCCGAGCGGACATGCACGACGGCGGTGCCCTCGGGGGCGTGGAACTCCAGGACGGTGCGGTCGTAGCCGTACGGCCGCACGCGGACGTCGCCGTGGCCCTCGGGGTCCTTCATGCCGGCGGCGAGGAGTTCGCGGGAGAACGTCCAGCAGACGTCCACGCCCTCCAGAGTGGCCGGGGCGGGGAAGGTCATGCGGACGGCGAACGGATCGCGCCGGTCGTAGTGGAGCGTGGCGGGAATGCTCGGCATCCGCGGTGCGGCGGCGACGAGGCGGGCCTCTACGGGCTGCTCGATGACGGTGGACAACGCCTTGCTCCCTTGTGACGGCGGACTGACGGCTGTGCTGACTTCCGGGTGGACGGGGCCGGCTACTGGAAGAGACGTCGGAATCGGCCCATCCGTGCACACCGGAATCGAGTGACCTCGGTCACCGCCTTTCATGCACAGGAGTGACGCGGCCGTCTTCCCGTGCCGCGACGGGCAGTTGTGGCGACCAGGACCCCATCTGGACGCCCACGCGCGCGTGGGCTAGCTTCGCCCGCCATGAGGCGCTTGGGGAACACGCGAGGAACGCGACGGACGAGACGTACGAGCCGCACGATGCGCACCGGGATCAGGGTGGCCGCGGGGGTGGCGTGCGCGGCGGCGCTGGCCGCGCTGACGGCCGTACCCGCCCAGGCGCACGAACCGCAGCGCGGGGCACCGCACTGGGAGCTCAAGGACAGCGGCACCCCCGACGTACGGTTCCGGGGCCTGTCCGCCGTCAGCCGTACGACCGCCTGGGTGTCCGGCACCCAGGGCACCGTCCTGCGCACCACCGACGGCGGCGCGAGCTGGCGGAACGTATCGCCGCCCGGCGCGGAGGAGCTTCAGTTCCGGGACATCGAGGCCTTCGACGCGCGGCGCGCGGTCGTCCTCGCGATCGGCGAGGGCGAGGCGTCCCGGGTGTACCGCACCGACGACGGCGGGATCACCTGGACCGAGTCCTTCCGCAACACCGACGCGCGGGCCTTCTACGACTGCCTCACCTTCCTCGACGCCCGCCACGGCCTCGCGATGAGCGACCCCGTCGACGGGAAGTTCCGCATCCTCTCGACGAGCGACGGCGGACGCTCCTGGAAGGTGCTGCCGAGCGAGGGCATGCCGGCCGCGCTGGACGGCGAGGCCGGGTTCGCCGCGAGCGGCCAGTGCCTGGTCGGTTCCGGGCCCAGGGACGTCTGGCTCGCCACCGGCGGAGCGGCACGCGCGCGCGTGCTCCACTCCTCGGACCGCGGCCTGACCTGGACGGCCACCGACACCCCGATCCCCGCGGGAGACCCCGCCAAGGGCGTCTTCGCGCTCGCCTTCCGCGACCGTACCCACGGTCTCGCGGTGGGCGGCGACTACCGCGCGGACCAGGCGTCCCCGCAGGCGGGCGCGGTGACGAGGGACGGTGGCCGCACCTGGCAGCCCGCCGCCACACCCCCGCCCGCCTACCGCTCCGGCGTCGCCTGGCTCCCGCACAGCCGCACCGCCGCCCTCGCCGTCGGCCCCACCGGCACCGACCTGACGACCGACGGCGGCCGCACCTGGCGCACGGTCGACACGGGCTCGTACGACACCGTGGACTGCACCCCCGACCTGGGCTGCTGGGCGGCCGGCGAGAAGGGGCGGGTGGCCCGGCTGGAGAGCTGAGCGCGGATGTGGGTACCCGGTAGCCGCAGGCGAAAGGACTGTGAGGGCGAAAGGAGTGAGCGCACATGCCACGCGGTTCCAGTCCCAAGCGGGAGCGGCAGTACGAGCACATCAAGGAGAGCGCGAAGGACCGGGGCGAGAGCACCAAGCGCGCCGAGGAGATCGCCGCGCGCACGGTCAACAAGGAACGCGCCCGCTCCGGCGAGTCCAAGACCGCGAGCCGCACCTCCACGCAGGACATGTCGTCCGGCAAGCGGGGCGGACAGCGGTCCGGCAAGGGCTCCCAGGGCCAGACCTACGACCAGCTCTACGAGGAGGCCAAGCGCCGCAACATCAGCGGGCGTTCGGACATGAACAAGAGCCAGCTGAAGCAGGCGCTCGGCCGAAAGGGCTGACCGGAGCCCGCGGCGGGGTGCGTACGCTCGTCGTCATCATGACGACCGTACGCATTCCCGCGGGCTGGCCCGCGACCGAGGACGAAGCCCGCGCCGTACAGGACGAGTTGCGCACGAGGGTGGTGCTGGACGAGCCGGGCCCGCCGCCGGGAACCGGCCGGGTGACCGGCGTCGACGTGGCCTACGACGACGAGCGGGACGTCGTCGTGGCCGCGGCGGTCGTCCTGGACGCGGCGACCCTGGAGGTCGTCGCGGAGTCCACGGCCGTCGGCCGTGTCTCCTTCCCGTACGTCCCCGGCCTGCTCGCCTTCCGGGAGATCCCCACGGTCCTTGCCGCCCTGTCCTCCCTCCCCTGCCCACCCGGCCTGATCGTCTGCGACGGCTACGGCCTCGCCCACCCCCGCCGCTTCGGCCTCGCCAGCCACCTGGGCGTCCTCATGGACCTCCCCACGATCGGCGTCGCGAAGAACCCCTTCACCTTCACCTACGACGACCCGGCCACCCCACGCGGCAGCACCACCCCCCTCCTGGCGGACACCGAGGAAGTGGGCCGCGCAGTCCGCACCCGCGACTCCGTCAAGCCGGTCTTCGTCTCCGTCGGCCACCGCGTCACCCTGCCCGACGCCATCGCCCACACCCTGGCCCTCACCCCCGCATACCGCCTCCCGGAGACGACCCGCCGCGCGGACGCCCTGTGCCGAAAGGTGTTGAAGGAGGCGACGCGGGTCAGGAACCCGCAGGCCGAACGGGCGGCGGCCGATCCGGAGCGAAGCTGGGGCCGCACCGTGTACGAGCGCCAGGCCGACCCGGTGAGCTGGGCGGGCCGCGTGCTGGAGGCGGCGGCACGGGCGGAGCGCCGGACGCCGGAGATCGAGGCGGTGGTGCGGATGGCGGGCGACCGCGAACAGTGGCACCGGGGCCGCGAGATCTTCGAACGAGTCCGGTCTCGCGCCCCGCGTGAGGGGCTCACGCCCGAGGAGCAGTCGCTGTACCGCCTCGCCGAGGTCGTCGCCAAGGTCGCCCACAACGCGGCCGGACCGTCCCCGTACTTCGACCATCACGCGGGCTGGCAGATCGGGCCGCTGGCCCGGCGGAGCGTCGCCGGCGACTCCGAGGCGCACGCGCGTGTGGAGGACGTACTCGGTTGCTGAGTACGGGAACTGAGTATCTGTACGGATGTGGACGCGGCCGCGTGATCGGCAGGCTGTGGCGCATGACGACGCACCGTATGCCCCGCCACCGCTCCCCGAAGCCCCTCGCCGACCCGAACCGGCCCGTCGAGCGGGCCGTGATGGCCGGGCTCATCCTCGCCGTGCTTGCGGGGCTCGCGTGGATCTGCGGGATGATCTACACGGTGGCCACCTGGCCGCTGTAGGACGCGCCCGGCAATTCGCTTGTCGGGGCTTTCGGCGCCCGGCTAGCTTGCGGAGGGTGGATCTCTTCTCGCGCTCCTGGACGGCGTTGCGCACGGCCGTCGTGGAGCTGCCGGACCAGGACTTCGAGCAGCCGTCCGGCTGTGCCGGGTGGCTGGTGCGGGACCTCGTGTGCCATCTGGTCATCGACGCCCAGGACGTGCTGATCACCCTCGTCACGCCGGCCGACTCGGAACCCACCGCCGACGCCGCGACCTACTGGCACGTCGCCGACGAGGCGCCCACCGGGGACGACCCGCTCGACGCGCTCATCGTCCGGCTCGCCGCCGCGTACGAGGAGGTGGGCCTGCTCAAGTTCCACCTCGACGACGTCGGTGCCGCCGCCGGCCGCGCGGCCGAACTCGCCGACCCCGCCGCCCTGGTGAGCACCCAGGACATGGTCCTCACCGTGGGCGACTACCTCGACGCCTACGTCCTGGAGTGGACGCTGCACCACCTCGATCTGATCGCCCGTCTCCCGGGCACGCCGGGACCGCCGAG
>JABFXD010000012.1 GCA_013361925.1 Streptomyces sp.
TGGCTCCCCCTTGAACCGTGGGCCTTTACTGTTCTACCTTCGCCACATGGTCGGGGCATCAACGCCCGCTCACCGGTGTCACAACGAGCGGACGGCAGTTGGGCCAGGTGATGCGGCATGCGTCCGCACCTCGCCTTGATCGAGGACGACTCCGACTTCGCACTGATGTGCCGTTCCTATCTGGAGCGGGCCGGTTTCACCGTCACCTGGGCCATGGACGCCCGGGTCGGCAAGGCGGCCCTGCACGAGGGCGGCATCGACCTCGCCGTGCTCGACCTGGGCCTTCCCGACGGCAGCGGTCTGGAGCTGCTGCGGGCGCTGCGCTCCACCAGCCGGCTCCCCGTCATCGTGATCACCGGCCGGGGCGCGGAGGCGGACCGGGTGGCGGGCCTGGAGATCGGTGCCGACGACTATCTGGTCAAGCCGTTCTCGCAACGGGAGCTGGTGGCCCGTATCCGGGCCGTGCTGCGCCGCTCGCAGCCGCCGGAGGCGCCGACCGTGCTCAGGATCGGCCCGCTGCTCATCGACACGGCCGCCCGCCAGGCCTCCTGCGACGGCTTCGTGCTGGCCCTGCGGCCGAAGGAGTACGCGCTGCTGGAGATGCTGGCCGCCGCGCCCGGCCGGGTGTTCTCGGCGGAGCAGCTCCTGGAGCGCGTCTGGGGCGCGGCCTGGCAGCAGCCCGCCACCGTCGTCGAGCACGTCTACCGGCTGCGCGGCAAGCTCGCCCGGCTGCCCGTGCCCGCCCCGCGGATCACGACGGTCCGCGGCTACGGCTATCGACTGGACCCCTGAGCGATCCCCCGGAGCGCGCCATGACCGAGACCCCGGACTTCCGGCGCCTGTTCGACGCCGCCCTGTCCCCGCTGCTGATCCTCACGCCGGACTTCACGATCGTCGAGGTCAACCGCGCCTACCTCACGGCCACCCGCACCGAGCGCTCCATCGTCGGGCAGCGGATCTTCGAGGTGTTCCCCGACAACCCGGACGACCCCTCGGCCGACGGCGTGGCCAATCTGCGGCGCTCGCTGGAGACGGTGGTGGCGACGGGCCGTACCGACACCATGGCGCTCCAGCGGTACGACATCCCCACGGGTGAGGAGGGCGGCTTCGACGAGAAGTACTGGAGCCCGGTGAACACGCCCGTCCTCGACGCGGACGGGCGGGTCACCCATGTCATCCACCGGGTCGAGGACGTCACGGAGTTCGTGCATGTGCGCCGGGTGGGAAGGGAGCAGCGGCGGGTGGCCGCCGAGGCGCAGATGCGGGCCGAGGGCATGGAGATCGACCTGTTCGTACGGGCCCGGGAGATCCGCGAGGTCAACGACCAGTTGCTGCGCGCCAACGCCGAACTCGACGCGGCGGGGCGCCGGCTGCGTGAGGAGCAGCAGGCCAAGGACCGGTTCATCGCCACGCTCTCGCACGAGCTGCGCAACCCGCTCGCCGCGGCCATGGCGGCCACGGAGCTGCTGGCGCTCGACCTGCCCGACGGCCATCCGGCGCTGTCCGTGCTGGAGCGTCAGCTGGGCACGCTGGTGCGGATGAGCAACGATCTCCTCGACGGCACGCGGGCGCTCACCGGGCGGCTTGAGCTGGTGCGTGAGCGGGTGGACGTGCGGTCCGTCGTCGAGAGCGCGTGCGCCGACATCCGGGGTCTGTTCGGGCACGAGGGCCGCAAGCTCGACGTGGGTGTGCCACGGGAGCCGGTGGTCGTGGACGGCGACCGGCTGCGGCTGGCGCAGGTGCTGACGAACCTGCTGTCGAACGCGCTCAAGTACACGCCGCCGGGCGGTCGCACCGAGGTGGCCCTGCGCGAGGCGGACGGACAGGCCCGGCTCACCGTGCGGGACGACGGCATCGGCTTCGCCCCCGCCCAGGCCGAGGATCTGTTCGGTGTCTTCATGCGGGCGGCGCCGGCCGGTCCGGACACTCCGGAGGGCCTCGGCCTCGGTCTTGCGGTGGCCCGGACGGTGGTGGAGCTGCACGGGGGCACGATCGGCGCGCACAGCGAAGGGCCGGGCCGGGGTGCGGCGTTCACGGTGCTGCTGCCCGTCGCGGACCCCACGGCACCGGAACCCGCCCGGCCCGTGATCGTCCGCCCGGCCCGGCGTCAGCTGTCGATCCTGATCGTCGAGGACAACACCGACCTGGCCCAGACCTACCGCACCCTGCTCCAGCGTCAGGGCCACCACGTCACCGCCGTGCACACGGGCACCGACGCGCTCACCGCCACCGAGGACAGCCTCTTCGACGTCGTCCTGTGCGACCTGGGCCTGCCCGACGTCGACGGCTACACGGTCGCCCGCACGATCCGGGCCCGGCCGCACGGCGACGGGCTGCGGCTGATCGCGGTGTCCGGATTCAGCCAGGGCACCGACCGCGCCCAGTCCCGTACGGCGGGCTTCGACGCGCACCTGGCCAAGCCGCTGCCGCTGAACGACCTCCTCGACCTGCTGGAGCACTACGCCCACGAGTAGCCCTGGTCCCGACCGGTGTACGTCTTCCCCCTTGCGCCGGGCTGTGCTTGCCTGGTGAGCCGTTTACGGTGTCCGGGGCGGGAGTTGCCGCATGCGCAAGCCGTGGATCGTGGGGTTACTGCTGGCCGCAGCGCTGCTCGGCGCGTGCGGGGACCCGGAGTCGGGGCCGGAGACGCCGCCGCCCTCGGTCACCGCGGGCACCACCCACCAACGCGCCGCGGCCAGTGCCGGCACTCCGGCCAGGGCGCCGAAGGTCCTCTATCTCGGGGACTCCCTCGCGATGGAGGCGCAGCGGGTGCTCGGTCAGGAGCTGCGCCGGGAGCTGCGGGCCGACTACACGAGCCGGCCGTACTCGGGGACGACGGTCTGCGACTACCTGGAGGGCACCGGCGCGAAGTCCCTCGTACCGGACGGCGACAAGGCGGCGGCGCTGGTGCGCTCGCTGCGTCCGGACTACGT
>JABFXD010000929.1 GCA_013361925.1 Streptomyces sp.
ATCACGAACGGCCGTCCGGCGCGGGCCAGGTGGTACCCCGTGGCGAGTCCGGCCTGGCCACCGCCGATGACCACGGTCTCGATACGTACGGTGAGTTCGGTGTTCATGCCAGCTCCTCGGTCGTGGTGCGCTCGGCCTCGTAGATCTCCACGGCCTGCCGCAACAGCCGTTCGGCCTCGGTGAGTTCACCGCGCAGCCGCAGCAGGGTGGCCAGCTCGGCGGCGCTGTCGGCGTACCTCAGCCGGGCCGTTCGCAGCTGTTCGCGGAGGGTGAGCGCGTCGTCGGACACGCTTCGATGCTGGTGGTGCGGGGCAGGGACGCGCATCGACAGCAATGCCCATTCGGTGGGCCGGGGGTATGGGTATTCCTACTTCGCGCACACGGCCTAGGCACCCGGGGTGTGGACCAGCCCGTGCTCGTAGGCGTACGCGGCGACGGCGGTGCGGGAGCCGAGGTCGAGCTTGGCGAAGATGTTGCTGATGTGCCGGGCGACGGTCTTCTCGCTGAGGACGAGTTCCGCGGCGATGGCGTGATTGGTGCGGCCCTGCGCGATGAGCCGTACGACATCGAGTTCCCGGGGCGAGAGGACCGACCGCCGCTCCCCGGCCCGGAGCCCCTCGACCCGCCGTACGTCCGGCGCCGCCCCGAGCCGCGCGAAGATCTGCCCGGCCGCGTCCAGCTCAAGTGCCGCGCAGTCCTCGTCCCCGAGCGCCCGGCAGGCCAGCGCGACGAGCACCCCGACCCTGGCCGCCTCGTAGGGCACGTCCAGCTCCCGCCACCCCCGCCCGGCCTCCCGCAGCACCCCGAGCGCCTCCCCCGCGGCCCCCTGCGCGAGCAGCACGGCGCCCCGGGCCTGGCGGGCCATGGCGTGCAGCGCGGCGATGCTCTGGGCACCGGCGACGGCGGCGAGCTCGTCGGCGGCCCGGAGCGCCTCCTCGGGAACCTCACCGTCCCGGTCGGCCAGCAGGATCTCCACCGCCGCGGGCAGCAGCCGCGCCCGCCGCATCGGGTCCGTCGTCTCCGCGAGCGCCCGGCGGATCGCCGCCGCGGCCGGGGCGGGCCGGTCCTGGGCCAGTCTGAGCAGGGCGAGCCCTGGCTGGGTGTCCCAGCCGTGCCGCAGGGTGTCGCGGTAGGCCTGCTCGGCCTCGGCGTGGGCGCCGCGCAGCCGGTGGAGTTCGGCCAGCTGGTAGAAGGCGCTGCCCGCGGCGCTCTCGCCGTAACCGGCGGTGAGCTGGGCGCAGGCCAGCCGCGCCTCCCGGTCGGCCTCCGGCCAGGCGCCGCCGAGCTGGAGGAGCGCCGCCCGGTGCACCCGGCACAGCCCCCGGTAGGCGCCGCTGAAGTCGGGCTGGGCCGCGCACCACCGGGCGAGCGCCTTGGCCCACTCCTGGGCGCGGCGCAGTTCCTGGAGCTCCTGGCAGGTGCCGATGACGACGCAGTACGTCATGCCGATGGACCGCGCCGAGGGTGTCCCCTCGGCGACGACGACCATCGCCTCGTCGAGCTGGGCGAGCCCGGCGGCGACCTCGCCGTTGCTCACCAGGGCGAGGCCGAGCGTCATCGCCGTACCGGCCACGAGGTCGGGGTCCGCGTCGGGTCCGGTGGTCGTGGCGAGGCGGCGGGCGAGGGTGAGCATTTCGGCGGGTTCACCGGCGCGGAAGTGCAGTTCGGCTTCCAGCATCGTCAGATAGCCGCAGCTCGGGCAGTCGGGTTCCGTGGCCGCGAGGCGCTGGGCGCGGGCCAGCCAGGCGCCGGACTGGGCGAGGTCCCCGCCCCAGGCGAGGCCCTTGCACAACCAGTAGGCACATCTCAGCGCCGCCCCGACCTCGCCGGTTCGGGCGTACGCCGTGAAGGCCCGGCGCAGCAGCGCCACCGCGTCGTCGCCCCGCCCGAGCATGTCGGCGGCCTCGGCGAGCGCCTCGACGTCGGCGGCGTCGAGCGGTCGTACCGTGTCGGCCTTGCCGAGCAGCGCGTACGCCTCCGCCCAGGCCTGCCGTCGACAGGCCTGGCGTCCCCGGTCCAGCTCCGCGTCCGCGTCCATTGGCGCCTCCGCCCCCCATTGCACCCCCGCGGGGGTACGGCTGTCACCCGCTCCCGGAGGCGCGCGCCAACACGGGTTTCGCATCGGCCGCCGCGTCCTTCACCAGCCGCGCCCTGGGCCCCTGGAGGAGATACGACAGCCCGAAGCCCGCGCTCACCACCACCGCGCCGCCGACCGCGTCCAGCACCCAGTGGTTGCCGGTGGCCACGATCGCCGTGACCGTGAAGAACGGGTGCAGCAGCCCCAGTGCCTTCATCCACCACCTCGGCGCGACGATCGCGATGACGACCCCGCACCACAGGGACCAGCCGAAGTGCAGCGAGGGCATCGCCGCGTACTGGTTGGTGAGGGCGGTCAGGGTGCCGTAGTCGGGCTTGGAGAAGTCCTGGACGCCGTGGACCGTGTCGATGACGCCGAGGGACGGCATGAGGCGGGGCGGGGCGAGCGGGTAGAGCCAGAAGCCGACGAGGGCGAGGAGGGTGGCGAAGCCGAGGGAGGCGCGGGCCCAGCGGTAGTCGACGGGGCGGCGCCAGTAGAGGACGCCGAGGACCGTCAGCGGGACGACGAAGTGGAAGGACTCGTAATAGAAGTCGAAGAAGTTCCGCAGCCAGTCGACCTTGACGACCGCGTGGTTCGCCCAGTGCTCGATGTCGATGTGCAGCCACCGCTCCAGGTCCAGGACCTGCTGTCCGTGCTCCTCGGCCCGCGCCCGGCCCTCGGAGTTGGTGCCGCCCGTCGCCGCGAGCCGCACCTTCTGGTACGCGGCGTAGGTGACACGAATAAGCAGCAACTCAAGGAGCAGGTTGGGACGCGTCAGCACCCGCTTCAGGAACGGCAGCAGCGGCACCCGCCGGAAGCGGGCGGCGACCGGCTCGGCGTACTCCGTCGGGACCGGCGTCTGGTAGTAGGGCGAGGTCCGGGACAGGAACGGCACGAGCGTCGCCGCGGCCAGCGCCGCCAGCAGGACGACGTTGTCGCGCAGCGGGTAGAGCGAGGCCATGTTCGGCAGGATCATCTTCGCGGGCAGCGTCATGACCAGCACCACCGCGACCGGCCACACATACCGGTCCGAGGCCCGCTTGCCGACCCGGCCGACCACCGCCGGCAGCACCCACAGCAGCTGGTGCTGCCAGGCCGTCGGGGCCACGAGGATCGCCGCGCAGCCGGTGACCGCCACCGCCAGCAGCAGTTGCCCGTCGCGGGCGTAGCGCACGGCCCGCCTGAGGGCGAGCGCCGCCACCGCGACGCCCAGCGCGAGGAACAGCGCGACCTCGGCCGGCCCGGCGAATCCGGCCCGCAGCAGCGCCCCGTGCAGCGACTGGTTGGCGAGATCGTCGGCGTCACCGCCGAGTCCCGTGCCCGCCATGTGGTGGACCCAGTAGGTGTACGAGTCGTGCGGCAGCGCCGCCCACGCCAGTGCCGTGCTCGCCGCGAACGTGGCCCCGGTGGCCAGCGCGGCCCGCCGCCGCCCGGTGAACCACAGCAGCCCGGCGAAGAGCAGCACGGTCGGCTGGAGCGCCGCGGCCAGGCCGATGAGCACGCCGCTCGCCCGCTGCCCGCGTACGACGAAGCAGCCGACCAGCACCAGCAGCACCGGCATGATGCTGGTCTGCCCGAGATACAGGGTGTTGCGGACCGGCAGGGACAGCATCAGCAGGCTGATCGCGACCGGCGCGGCGAAGAAGGACGTACGTCTGTTCACCGGATGAGGCAGCGCCCGCGCGACGACAAGACCGAGCGCGACCACCAGAAGCAGCGTTCCGAAGGTCCATCCCCAGCCGAGGGCCTGCTCGGCCGCCTTGGTCAGCGGTTTGAGGACGAGTCCGCCGAAAGGCGTGCCCGTGAACTCCGTCGAGTCGTACAGCGAACCCTTCACATGGAGGACCCCGTCGGGGCCGACCCAGGTCTCCAGATCCGTCAGCCGCTCTCCGCTGGGGGTACTGAGGACGACGGCGACCTGGCGGACGGCGAGTATGGCGGCGACCACCCACAGCAGGAATCTGGCCACGCGCATCCGGGCTCTGGCCGTGTCGACGGCCGTCGCTCCGAACGCTTCCGCCGGTCCTCCACTGGGGTTGGTGTTCACCACGCGCCCAGGCCTCCCGCCCAGTTCGTCCCTCACGTCCGATACGTGAGGTCTGTCGTGCGCACCTTATGAGGCGCGCACCGCCCCCCGGAGAAGAGACGCAGGGGGTTCCGCTTTGCCTGACACCTGTCCCGCGTTTGTCCGAATGACGATAGTCCGCACCATCTCGCACCGCCTCGCCGAGCGTGCGGTGGATCACTTACGTAGCTCCAAGCCGCGGGCCCGTATGCTCCGCGTAACCGTCTGAGAGGCCCGGCGACCGTGCAGCGGAGGGTTTGGGGGGAATGGTCGATTTCCTGAGAGGCCGGGCGCGCCGACGCCTGCTCGCGGTCGTCCTGGCGTTACTCGCCACCCAGGTGGGTTCCCTGGTCGCCCCCGCGTACGCCTGCGGGTGCGGCGCCATGATCCCGGACACCGCCCGCCGGGTCGGCGTGGCGCGCGAGGTGTCGGTGGTGCGCTGGGACGGCGGCCGGGAGCGGATCGTGATGCGGCTGACGGTCGACGGCGACAGCGACCGCGCCGCCTGGATCATGCCGGTCCCGCACCGCGCGGACGTGGAGCTGGGCGATCCGGCCCTCTTCGACGAGCTGGACGCCGCCACCGCGCCCGCGCACCGCACCCGGTACCACTTCTGGCCGCAGGACGGCGACTGGCCGCTGGTCTCCGGCGGCGGCCGGGACGCGGGCGCGCCCCCACCCGGCGTCGGCAGGACGCCCGGTGTGGGCGTCGTGGGCCGCCAGAAGCTGGGGCCCTTCGACGTGGCCCGCCTGACCGCCACCGACCCGGACGCACTCGGCGACTGGCTGACCGCCAACGGCTTCAGCCTCCCGCCCCGCCTGAGCGGCGCCCTCCAGCCCTATGTGGAGCGCCGCTGGGAGTACGTGGCGATCCGCCTGGCCCCGGACACCACCGGCACCGCCCTCCAGGGCACCCTGGACCCGCTGAGCCTGTCCTTCGCGGCCGACGAGCCCGTCTACCCGATGCGCCTGTCCCGCCTGGCACGGACACCGCAGTCGCTGGGCCTGTACGTCCTGGCCGCCCACCGCATGGAACCGACGTCCCGCATCGGCGGCTCCCGCCCCCGGGTCACCTTCGCCGGCCGGATCACGCCCCGGCGCGGCAGCCCCCTGGCCGAGCTGACCGCGGGCACCCCGTTCCTGACCGCGATCGGCCAGGAGTTCCCGTCCCCGAACCTGATCGACGCCGACCACACCCTGCGCCGGACCGCCGCGGACACCGCCTTCCAGCAGGTGATCTACGAGGACCGGCTCCGCACCCTCGCCGGCATCCCGGCCTGGCTGCTGACCCTCGCGGGCACCCTGGCCGCGCTCACCACGACGGTGGCCCTGTTCGTCGTACGACGCTCCCGGCGCCCGGCAGGACCACTCGCCGACGACCCGGCCGCCCCGTAGCCTCGGTCAGGGCACCTGCCGATCGGCACCGACCACCCGTACGAATGAGGTCGCATGAGCGAGTCGCAGCGCTGGGAAGCCGTGGACGCCTACTTCGCCGCCCGTCTCGCACCCGACGACGAGGCACTGGCCGCCACCCTGCGCGAGAGCGAGGCGGCCGGGCTCCCGCAGATCGCCGTCTCCGCCCCGCAGGGCAAGCTGCTCCAGCTCCTGGCCCACATCCAGGGCGCCCGGCGGATCCTGGAGATCGGCACCCTGGGCGGCTACAGCACCATCTGGCTGGCCCGCGCCCTGCCCGCCGACGGCCGACTGGTCTCCCTGGAGTACAGCCCGCGGCACGCCGAGGTCGCCGCGGGGAACATCGCCCGGGCCGGCCTGGACAAGCTCGTGGAGATCCGCGTGGGGGCGGCCCTCGACTCCCTCCCCCTCCTGGCCGACGAGCACCCGGCACCCTTCGACCTGGTCTTCATCGACGCGGACAAGGCGAACAACCCGCACTACGTGGAGTGGGCCCTGAAGCTGACCCGCGTGGGCAGCCTGATCATCGTGGACAACGTCGTACGAGGCGGCCGGGTCGCCGACCAGGACGACACCACTCCCGACGTCACCGGCACCCGCGCCGCCCTCGACCTCCTCGGCTCACACCCCCGCGTGAGCGCCACGGCGATCCAGACGGTGGGGGCGAAGGGCTACGACGGCTTCGCGCTGGCGCGCGTGGAGTCGTAGCCCCCGGCAGGCCCGTCCCGCGCTCAGACCTCGTGATAGAAGCCGACGTTGACGCTGCGCGGCGCGGTGCGGTCCACGACGACGATCTCGCCGCTGCCGCCCCGGGGCAGCGCCACGGTGCCCCCGTAGACCAGCGGCTGGGCGTACTCCCCGACGGTCAGCCGCACCTCGCTCGACGGCTCGGCCTGCGACCCGCGCAGCCACGTCACCTGCCAGGTCCCCTCCGGCCCGCACAGGAACTCCAGATGCACCCGGGAGACGAACAGCCAGTCGTCGGGCGTCGCCAGCCGGCACACGGACTGATCGCGGCCCACCCGCAGCAGCGCGCCCGGCTCGCTGGGCGCGTCGGCCATGAGCATGCCGGCCGTGGCACCCTCCTCCGCCGCGGAGACGGCGGCCATGGTGAGTTCGAGCACGTGCGCTCCCTTTGCAGTTCCTGAACCGTTCCTGAGCAAGTGTCCT
The DNA here is from genome assembly GCA_013361925.1 of Streptomyces sp. Lineage (GTDB taxonomy): Bacteria > Actinomycetota > Actinomycetes > Streptomycetales > Streptomycetaceae > Streptomyces. The sequence goes on from JABFXD010000929.1 coordinate 6,725, forward strand.
TGCACAGCGGCCGCATGATAAATCGCCCGGCCCCATCGCGTCCGGCACAATGGACTCATGACCGAGCGAAAGCCACCCGGCGTCCCGTTCGAGTCCTGGGTCGACAAACAGATCCGAGACGCGCAGGGCCGCGGCGACTTCGACCGACTCCCCGGCGCAGGCGAGCCGTTGCCACCGGAGCTGGACACGCCCTACGACGAACTCTGGTGGATCAGACGCAAGATGGCCCGCGAGGGCCTGTCCGCACTCCCCCCGTCCCTGGCCCTGCGCAAAGAGGCCGAGGACACCCTGGCCGCCGCCCGCACGGCCCCTTCCGAACACACGGTCCGCAAACTGATCACCGACGTCAACGTCAAGATCCGCGCCATGATGTACATGCCACCGCCCGGCCCCCCGCTGGGTCTGAAGCCGTACGACGTCGAAGAGGTCGTACGCCAGTGGCGGGAGCGCCGGGCGGAGTCGAGCCGCGCGGAGTCAGAGTCGCAGTAGCCGCTCCGTGAGCTCGCGATAGTCACGCAGGGCGAGCCGGAGCTGCTCGGTGTCACCCGAGCCGCCGTCGCCCGCCGTGGGGCCGTCCGTGTGCCGGGCCCCCTGCCAGGACTGCCGCAGGGTGCGCCGCCGCTGCGCCATGGCGTCCGTGAACCGCGAGGCGACCTCTTCGAGCACATGGTCGGCTTCCTCTACGGCGGCCCGGGGCCCGTCCACGAACCCGGTCATGGCGTGCTGCAACTGCCCGGAGAGCTTGTCGCACTGCTCATCGCCGAGCAGCTTGCCCTCATGGGCCTCACGCCCCGCGGTGTCATGACTCGCGACCAGGGGAGCCTTCTCCCGCCCCTTGTCCAAGCCACGCCCGTCGTCCAAGCCGTGCCCCTTGCCCAGGCCGCGCCCGTCGTCCAGGCCACGCCCCTCGCCCTCATGCCCGGCCACGAGGGGCGACCCGTCCCCCTGGCCCCGCTGCGGGACGCTCTCGGCGCCCCGACCGCTCATGGCATCCGTCATGCCTCTCAACTCCCCTTCGCCTGACGCCGGGTGAACGTCCACGGCTGATGGCCGTGACCGTCATTGCGTACGGTCCGATGCCCGGCCGCCTCACGCCGCCCACCGGCTCCCACCAACTCCTCGAACAGGGCCCGGGCCTCGACCATGGCCTCGCGCATCTCCTCGGTGCCGCCCCGCGCACCGTCCTCCGTGCCGCCGCGCGTATGAGCCGCGCGGTGCACACGCCGGTAGCCGTGCACATGGTCCGCGTGGTGCACGGACAGGGCGGCGAGCTGCTCCTCGTACTGCCCCCCATCAGGGAACCCGCGGGCTCCGGCCACCTCTGCGAGCAGCCGGTCCGCCTCGTCCACCGCCTCCCGGGGCGACTCGACGAACCGCTCCTGGGCGGCCGCCCACCGGGCCTCGTACTCCTGCCGCTGCGCGGGCTCCAGGTCCCGCTCACGCAGCGACCCGTGCTTGTCGACACGCTCGGCGAGCTCGCGCTCGGCTGCCTGCGAGTCTCCGTCATGCCGGGCGACGGCCCGGTCGTACTCGGGCCCGAAGCGCCGCTTCAGGTCCCGTCCACCGGGCTTGCGCCGGGCCAGGACGACCGCCACCACGACGACGGCCGCCACGATCACGATCAGAGCGATGATCACGCCAGTTGTCATAAACCCCGAGTAGCCCCACCCACGCCCCTCAAACAGCCACCGCACCCGAGAGACGGCCACCAGTGGGCGCCTGCGGGTCCGTCGTGGCCGCTCGCGCAGTTCCCCGCGCCCCTAGGTGAGCCACCTGCACCGGCGTGCGAAGCGAAGGAGGAACCCGCGCCCCCGTCGCCCGGCTGCGGGTCCGTCGTGGCCGCTCGCGCAGTTCCCCGCGCCCCTGGGGGGAGCTGCCCGCACCGGCGTGTGAAGCCGAAGCCGAGGGGACGCCCGCGCCCCTGGCGGCACGACCCGCACCCGCGTACGGCGGTGAGGGGTCGTGTCGGGGGGTGTCCGCCCGCAGCGGTTGGCGCGTCAACACGGGCGCCTTTACAGGTGACCGATTCCGCGCCGTTCCGAGGACGGACACCCCCCGGCGCGGCCCCGCCCCACCACCAACCGTCCGCTCGCGCCTCAGCCGCCCCCTGCCACCGCCGCCGCCCCGCTCTGCGGCTGCTCCCGGTCCGAGCCGCACAGTTCCGTCGTCAACTCGCCCACCAACTGGACCAGATCGGTGGGCCGGTCAGCCCCCCACCAGTCCCCCAGCAGCTCCGCCAACGACTCCTCCCGAGCCGCCGCGAGCCGCTCCGCGACCGCCACCCCCTCCGCGGTCAGCACCAGATCCACCCCCGACCGCACCGCCAGCCGCCGCTCCTCCACCTGCCGGGCCGCGGCGATGACGACCTGCAACGGCACAGAACTCCCCGCGGCGAGCGCCCCTGGCTCCACCGACCCGTACTTGTTGATCCGCAGCAGCAGCCAACTCGCCCCGGGCAACAGGTCGTACCCCGCCCGATCAGTGATCGTCCGATAGATCTCCCGCCGCCCCTCGCGCGTCCCGAGGACCGACAACGCCCGGCACACCTCGTCGTAAGAGGACCGTTCCACCGGATTGCTGGCCAGCGTCTCCGTCACGTCCGGCGCGGTGACGGACGCCCGCAGCCGGTCCTCCTTGAGGAACCAGGCCAGCACGAACCCCAACAGGGCCACAGGCGCCGCGTACAGGAAGACATCCGTGATCGACGAGGCGTACGCGTGCAGCGCCGCCGGCCGCAGCGCAGCCGGCAGATTCGCGATGTCCCGCGGATCGGCCTCCAGCCCCTCCACGGTCACCCCACCCGGCAACTGCCCCCCGGCGAACGCGTCCGCCAGCTTGTCCCCGAGCCGGTTGGTGAACACCGTGCCGAAGATGGCCACCCCGAACGACGCCCCGATCGACCGGAAGAACGTCGCCCCGGACGTGGCGACGCCGAGGTCCTCGTACGACACCGCGTTCTGCACGATGAGCACCAGCACCTGCATGACCAGCCCGAGCCCCAGCCCGAACACGAAGAAGTAGCTGCTCATGACCCAGGTGGAACTGCCCTCGTCGAGCCGGTGGAGCAGCAGCAGCCCGATCGTGGTGACCGCGGTGCCCGCGATCGGGAACACCTTCCACCGCCCGGTGCGGCTGACGATCTGCCCGGACGCGGTCGACGACAGCAGCAGCCCGAACACCATGGGCAGCATGTGCACACCGGACATGGTCGGCGAGACGCCCTGCACGACCTGAAGGAACGTGGGCAGATAGGTCATGGCGCCGAACATGGCGAACCCGACGACAAAGCTGATCACCGCGGACAACGCGAACGTCCGGATGCGGAACAGCTTCAACGGCAGCACAGGCTCCACGGCCCGCCGCTCCACCGCCACGAAGGCAACACCCAGCACGACCCCGAGCACGGCCAGCCCGATGATCTGCGGCGACCCCCACCCCCACGTGGTGCCACCGAGGGACGCGACGAGCACGAGACACGTGGCGACCGAGGCGATCAGGAACGTCCCCAGATAGTCGATGACATGGTGGGTCGCCTTGCGCGGAATCCGCAGCACGGCGGCGATGACGGCAAGCGCGACCACACCCACCGGAAGGTTGACGTAGAACACCCACCGCCAGCTCAGATGCTCGGTGAACACCCCGCCCAGCAGCGGCCCGAGCACACTCGTCGCCCCGAACACCGCACCGAACAGCCCTTGGTAGCGCCCGCGTTCCCGCGGCGGCACGAGGTCGCCGACGATGGCCATGGACAGCACCATGAGCCCACCGCCCCCGAGCCCCTGAAGCGCCCGGAACGCGATGAGTTGGGGCATGTTCTGCGCCATCCCGCACAGCGCCGACCCGATCAGGAAGATCACGATCGCGGTCTGGAACAGCCTCTTGCGCCCGTACTGGTCGCCGAGTTTGCCCCACAGCGGGGTCGCGGCCGTGGAGGCGAGCAGATACGCGGTGACGACCCACGACAGATGCTCCAGGCCGCCCAGGTCGCTGACGATGGTCGGCAGCGCGGTCGACACGATCGTCTGGTCCAGCGCGGCGAGCAGCATCCCGAGAAGCAACGCCCCGATCGACACGAGGACGTTCCCGGGCACGTGCTCCTCTCGCGCGTCCCGCACATCTCCCGTCATAGCGTCCGCATCCGCGGCCATGAAGACCTCCCGTGAGACTCGTTACGACTCCATCGTGGTCGGTGTGACCACTTATGGCCTGTCGAGTCCTGTTGGAAGCCGTTATTCCGGGGGTTGGCGGGAGACGGGTGTGAAGAAGGTCTGCATAATCTCTGGAGTTCGCGAGGGGAGGGACGAACACATGACGGAGTCGAAGGGCCACCTGTGCCCGGAGTGCGGGGCACCCAGGGGGGCCGACAACACCCCGTCCTGCGGGTGCACACGGCGGGCGTCCGACGCCCTGCGCGACGCGCGCGAGGCGGAACAGGCGGCGGCGGAGGACTTCGATCCGCTGCGCATACGCCCGTACGTCGACCTGGACGGCGAGACCCCCGAGGCCCCCGCCCCCACCCTCGCCGCACCCCCCGACGCGACGATGCAGCTGCGCCCGATATCCGTGCCACCCCCGCCCAGCACCACGGACCTGAGCCTCTTCGAGAACGCTGCGCCGCACGAGGGCACTCCCACCGAGCCCCGCCCGCGTAACCGCGCACCCCACCGCCGCACCCTGGTCCTGGCCTCGGCCGCCGCCCTCGTGGCGGTGATCGCGGCCGCGGGCCTGGCGAGCGGCCTGCTCTCGTACGACTCCCCGCAGCGCGACACCGCGCTCCCCGAGGGGATCAGGGCGAGCGTCCCGGACGCGTCGACCAGCTCGGCGCAGGCGTCCCCGTCGACCAGCACGGCATCGGCCGGGCCGACCTCGGCGTCCCCGTCCGCGAGCGCGAGCGCGTCGAAGTCCGCGTCCCCGTCGCCGTCCCGCTCCAGCGCCTCCCCGACCCCGTCGTCACCCTCCGAGAAGCCCACGGCGACCACGACAAGCGCCGCCCCCACCGACACGGCGGACAACTCCAGCACCTCCCGGGAGAGCACCCCGCCCGTACTGCGCCGCGGCTCCCAGGGCGACGAGGTGGTGGAACTGGAGCTGCGCCTGACCCAGCTGAACCTCTACCCGAGGAAGGCGAGCGGCCACTACAACGAGGGCGTCGAGGACGCGGTCACCCGCTACCAGTGGGCGCGGGGCATCCAGGTGACGGAGTACGGCGTCTACGACCTGGCGACCAGGGAAATGCTGGAGTCGGAAACAACCGAGCCGTAACACCGGCCCCAAGCCCGAACCACCCGACACCCGCCCCCGACCCCCAGCCCCGCCGCCCGCCCCAGGGCCAAAGCACCCGCCCCCGGCCCCCAGCCCCGCCACGCGACCCAAAGCCGAACCACCCGAGCTCGGCCCCGGCCCAACCCCAGCCCCAGCCCCAGCCCCGGCTCCCGTCACCCGTCACCCGTCACCCGTCACCCGTCACCCGTCACCCGATATAAAGCCGAACCCGCCCATCCCCCAAAGCCTCCACCCGCACCTGCGCAAGATCCCGCACCACCACGTCCGGCT
>JABFXD010000692.1 GCA_013361925.1 Streptomyces sp.
GGCGAGCCGCGGCGGCCTTTTCGAGCGCGGCTGCGCGCTGTTCAGGGGTAAGGGGCGGAAGAGCCACGCCTACGTCACCTCGGATGTTGAACTGTCGGATACGGACCGGTGAGGAACCTAGTCGCCCCTCACCTGGTGAGCCACGAGCAACACGCTTGCCCACAGACTCTGCTCGGAGACTAGCGGCCAAGTCCGCCAGAGTCAGCGAGAACAGCGGAAAAGTCCTGGTCAGCCTCCGTCAGGCCGTACATTTCAGACAAACTGCCCCGGATTTGAGGATGTATTCAGACTCAAGTCGTCCCGGGAACACTCATCGGAGGACTCGCGAGAGCGTCTCGAACGCCCCGGACGACCGTCATACGAGCGCCACAGCCGCCTTGATCTCCGCCGCGAACCGTTCCGCGGACTCCCGCAGCGCGCCGACGTCGGGACCGTGCCGCAGCACGCCCCGGCTGACGTTGGGCAGGACGTTGCGCAGCACCTTGCCGAACACCGCCGGCAGATCGGCCGGAGTGGCCCCCTGGGCGCCGATGCCGGGCGCGAGGAGGGGACCGTTGATGTCCAGGTCGTAGGACGACAGATCGCCGAGCGTGGCGCCGACCACCGCCCCGAAGGAACCGAGGGGCTCCTCCCCGGTGTTCTCGGCCGCGAGGTGCGCGAGCATCGTCGCGCCGATGTTCCGGCCGTCCGCGCGGACGGCGTGCTGGACCTCGCCGCCCTCGGGGTTGGAGGTCAGCGCCAGCACGAACAGCCCCGCGCCGCTCTCCCTGGCCAGCGCGATCGCCGGCGACAGCGAGCCGTAGCCGAGGTACGGCGAGACGGTCAGCGCGTCGGAGAACAGCGGCGAGTCCTTGCGCAGGAAGGCCTCGGCGTACGCCGCCATGGTCGAGCCGATGTCGCCGCGCTTGGCGTCCATGACGACCAGCGCGCCGCCCGCCCGCGCCTCCTCGACCGTCTTCTCCAGTACGGCGACGCCGCGCGAGCCGAAGCGCTCGAAGAACGCGGCCTGCGGCTTGAAGACCGCCACCCGGTCGGCCAGCGCCTCGACGACCGTCAGGCTGAACCGCTCCAGGCCGGCCACGTCGTCGTTCAGCCCCCACTCGGTGAGCAGGGAGGCGTGCGGGTCGATACCGACGCACAGGGGGCCGCGCTCGTCCATGGCCCGGCGCAGGCGGGTGCCGAAGGCGTCAGTCATGCGGTCTCCCTCACATCGGCGCCGACCGCGTCGGCGAGCGTGGTGTACGGGCTGGTGCGCAGACGCGCGGCGAGCCCCTTGTGGATGGCGCGACCCCAGAAGGGGCCTTCGTAGATGAACGCGCTGTAGCCCTGTACGAGCGTGGCACCGGCGAGGATGCGCTGCCAGGCGTCCTCGGCGTTCTCGATGCCGCCGACGCCGACGAGCGTGACGCGGTCGCCCACGCGCGCGTAGAGGCGCCTGAGCACCTCCAGGGAGCGCGCCTTCAGGGGCGCTCCGGACAGACCGCCGGTCTCCTTCACCAGTGAGGGTTCGGATTTCAAACCGAGCCCCTCGCGCGCGATGGTCGTGTTCGTGGCGATGATCCCGTCCAGGCCCAGCTCTACGGCCAGGTCGGCGACGGCGTCGATGTCCTCGTCGGCGAGGTCGGGCGCGATCTTCACCAGGAGCGGGACACGGCGACTCGTCACCGTACGGTCGGCGGCCTCGCGTACGGCGCTCAGCAGCGGCCGCAGCGACTCCGTGGCCTGGAGGTTGCGCAGCCCGGGCGTGTTCGGCGACGACACGTTCACGACCAGGTAGTCGGCGTAGGGCGCGAGCCGCTCGGTGGACTTCACGTAGTCCGCGGCGGCCTCGGACTCCGGTACGACCTTGGTCTTGCCGATGTTGACGCCCACGACGGTCCTGAAGACCGCCTCCCGGGACGCCAGACGGGCCGCGACGGCCAGTGAGCCCTCGTTGTTGAAGCCCATGCGGTTGATGAGCGCACGGTCCTGTACGAGGCGGAACAGCCGCTTCTTGGGGTTGCCCGGCTGGGCCTCCCCCGTCACCGTGCCGATCTCGACGTGGTCGAAGCCGAGCATCGACATGCCGTCGATCGCGACCGCGTTCTTGTCGAAGCCGGCGGCGAGGCCGAAGGGGCCGTGCATCCGCAGACCGAAGGCCTCGGTGCGGAGTTCCTTGTGGCGGGGCGCTAGGGCGGCGGCGACGAAGGTGCGCAGCACGGGGATACGGACCGCGAGGCGGATCCAGCGGAAGGCCAGGTAGTGCGCCTGCTCGGGATCCATCCGCCGGAAGACGAGCTTGAAGAAGATCTTGTACATGGTGTCCTCACGAAGAGGGGGACACCGTTTCCGGTGTCCCCCTCAGGGCTGCTAGTCGCGGGCCGCGGTCAGGTGTTCCGCGTGTTCCTGGAGCGAACGGACGCCCACGTCGCCGTGGTTGAGGGCGTCGATGCCCTGGACGGCCGCGGCGAGCGCCTGGACCGTCGTCAGGCACGGCACCGACCGCGCCACGGCCGCCGTACGGATCTCGTAGCCGTCGAGGCGGCCACCGGTGCCGTACGGGGTGTTGACGATGAGGTCGACCTCGCCGTCGTGGATGAGCTGGACGATGGTCTTCTCGCCGCCCGGGCCGGTGCCCTCGGACTGCTTGCGCACGATCGTGGCGTTGATGCCGTTGCGCTTGAGGACCTCGGCGGTGCCGGAGGTGGCGAGCAGCTCGAAGCCGTGGGCGACCAGCTCACGGGCCGGGAAGATCATCGACCGCTTGTCGCGGTTGGCGACCGAGATGAACGCGCGGCCCTTGGTGGGCAGCGGGCCGTAGGCGCCGGCCTGCGACTTGGCGTACGCCGTGCCGAAGACCGAGTCGATGCCCATGACCTCGCCGGTGGAGCGCATCTCCGGGCCGAGGACGGTGTCGACGCCGCGGCCGTGGATGTCGCGGAAGCGC
>JABFXD010000467.1 GCA_013361925.1 Streptomyces sp.
AAGATGTCCCTCGGCGAGCAGTACGGTCAGCGAAAGCCGTACGACCTCGGGCTTGCCCTCGATCACTCCTTCCACCGAACTGCGGACACGCTCCACAGTGGCGGTCAGATCAGTGAGGCTCGCTCGATCGTCATAGGTCGTCACCCGGCCCTCCTCGGCCCGTTCTTTCTCCGGGCCGACGCTCTGCGATGCGGACCGGCCCACCCCGAATTCACGGACACCACGCGGAAATGGTTCCGCGTGACGTCCATCCCCGCATTCTTGCTGCCGTTACCGATTCGTGTCACTCGCCTGTGGACAACTGCCTGCGATATGTCAGGGCTTGCGGCCTTTTGGGCACCCAGGAACCGGAAATCAACAGGAGAACGACAGCTTCGGAGGGCGGTCAGGCGGGGTCAGGCGGGGTCGACCTCGCGCAGCAGACCCGTCTTCACGTCGAAGACGAAGCCGCGCACGTCGTCGGTGTGCAGCAGGAACGGGTTGGTGCGCACCCGCTGCATGGACTGCCGTACGTCCTGGTCGACGTCCCGGAAGGACTCCACGGCCCAGGCCGGGCGCTGGCCGACCTCCATCTCCAGCTCGGTGCGGAAGTCCTCGGTGATCGCCTCCAGGCCGCAGCCGGTGTGGTGGATCAGGACGACGCTACGGGTGCCCAGCTTGCGCTGGCTGATGGTGAGGGACCGGATCACGTCGTCGGTGACCACCCCGCCCGCGTTGCGGATGGTGTGGCAGTCGCCGAGCTCCAGGCCGAGCGCGGCGTGCAGGTCGAGACGGGCGTCCATGCAGGCCACGACGGCGACGTGCAGAACGGGGCGGGCGTCCATGCCGGGGTCGGTGAACGCGGCGGCGTACTGCTCGTTCGCGTCGACGAGGCGGTCGGTGACGGCGCCGACGCGTATGGCGCCTTCGGATGCGGTGGCGGCGGATGCAGAAGTCGTCATGGTGACGACGTTACTGGTCACAGCCGATCCGGTCCTGCGGTGAGAAGGGAAAAAGAGCGTCATCACGTCCTCTTTGTGAGGTAAGCCACAGGGGGGCGGGTGCGCCCGGCCGGGTGAAATACCGCCACCGGTCGCCTCACCTCGATGCCCGGCCGCGACGCGCAGGCCGGTTGATTGACCGCGAGACACCGTGGACTAAAGTGACGCGAAGCGGGAGGCGAGGTCTCCCTGTCGGCATCAATTCCCCAGGAGACACCGGCGCAGTCACCGGATCTCCCCACGCGCGCGGCGCGTACGTACGGCTCGGCCTTCTCCCGGAGGCGGGGGCCCGGCGGTGCGGACGGCCCGCCGGACCTGAGAGGGCCCCTTGAGCAACACGCGACATGTCCCGGTGATGCTCCAGCGCTGCCTGGACATGTTGGCCCCCGCCCTGCGGGCCCCCGGAGCGGTCGTCGTCGACTGCACCCTCGGTCTCGGCGGCCACAGTGAGGCCCTTCTCCAGCAGTTCCCCGAGGTCCGTCTGGTCGCCCTCGACCGCGACAAGGAGGCCCTGCGCCTGTCCGGCGAGCGCCTCGCGCCCTACGGCGAGCGCGCCACCCTCGTCCACGCGGTCTACGACGAGCTTCCGGACGTTCTCGACCGACTCCGCGTCCCGCACGTCCAGGGCGTCCTGTTCGACCTCGGCGTCTCCTCCATGCAGCTCGACGAGGCCGACCGCGGCTTCGCCTACGCCCAGGACGCCCCGCTCGACATGCGCATGGACCAGACGACCGGCATGAGCGCCGCCGAGGTCCTCAACACCTACCCGCCGGGCGAGCTGGTGCGGATCCTGCGGGCGTACGGCGAGGAGAAGCAGGCCAAGCGGATCGTCGCCGCCGTCGTGCGCGAGCGCGCGAAGGAGCCGTTCAGCAACAGCGCGCGGCTCGTCGAGCTGATCCGGGACTCCCTGCCGCAGGCCGCCAAGCGCACCGGCGGCAACCCGGCCAAGCGCACCTTCCAGGCGCTGCGCATCGAGGTCAACGGGGAACTCTCGGTCCTGGAGCGGGCGATCCCGGCCGCGGTGAAGGCGCTCGACGTGGGCGGACGGATCGCCGTGCTCTCGTACCACTCGCTGGAGGACCGGCTGGTGAAGCAGGTGTTCGCGGCCGGCGCCGCCAACACCGCGCCCCCCGGCCTCCCGGTGGTCCCCGAGCAGTACCAGCCGCGGCTCAAGCTGCTCACGCGCGGTGCCGAACTTCCCACCGAGGAAGAGGTCGCCGAGAACCGGCGGGCGGCCCCCGCGCGGCTGCGTGGAGCCGAGCGGATCAGGGCGGACATCGAGTGAGGAGCGGAGTGAGCAGGAAACCCGAACTGAGGGGGCGGGCGGCTCGTCTCGCGCGGCTCCTCCCATCGTCCTCCGGCTCCGGCCAGGCCGCCCGCACTCCGTTCGTGCTCCTCGTCGTACTCCTTCTCGGCGGCGGCCTCATCGGGCTCCTGGTGCTGAACTCCGCGCTCAGCGAAGGGTCGTTCAAACTGGACGACCTCCAGAAGGAGACGAAGAGCCTCACCGACCAGCAGCAGGCTCTCCAGCGCGACATCGACGCCTACTCCGCCCCCGACGCCCTCCAGCGCCGCGCCCATGAGCTCGGCATGGTCCCCGGCGGCGACCCCGCCTTCCTCGACCCGGACGGCACCGTCAAGGGCGTCCCGGGCGCCGCGGCCGAGCAGTCCTCGGCCCAGGTCGTACGGCCGCCCGAGGCCATGCCCCTCACCGCCACGTCCCCGACGCCCACGACCACGGCGTCCACGGCCACCGTGCCGACGTCCACGCCCGTGCCCACCCCCACAGCCACCCCCTCCACCGAACCGTCCTCCGCGACCCCGACCCCCGGCAGGTGACGGAAGTGTCCGACAGGGAACCGCCGCGCCGCCGTGTGCCCGGACCCGCCAGGCCCGCGGGCGACGGCCGCCGGCGCCCCGCAGGACCCGGCGCCCGCCCGGTCC
>JABFXD010000140.1 GCA_013361925.1 Streptomyces sp.
TGGCGCACCTGGCACGCGTACCCGCAGGACGGCCAGTTGGTCGCCACCCGGACCCGGGTCGGCGTCAAGGTCCCCGCCGCGCTCTAGGGTCTGTCCGGCGTGCCAGCTCCGCTTCTGCGGCTTGATCCGCCGGACGGACCCTGGCGGTTGAGTCGCCCCGTCGGTCGCGCAAACCCACGTCGGCCCGCTGCGCGTGAGTTCCACACGTGTGGGTGACGAAGCGTGCCGTTTCAGTGACGTACCGTCGCAACGTGATCGAACCGCACGCGCCCGCCCCGCCCGGCGCCCCGCCGCCCTGGGCGGGGCCCGTGCGGCTTCCCGTGCGGCCCGCGGTCGGGCGGTTCCTCGTCCTGGCGGGTGTCTTCGTCTGCGCCGCGTGCGGACTGGTGTACGAACTCGAACTGGTCGCCCTCGCCTCGTACTTGATCGGCGACTCCGTCACCCAGGCCTCCGTCGTGCTGTCCGTGATGGTCTTCGCGATGGGCGTCGGCTCGCTCCTCGCCAAGCGGCTGCGCCGGCACGCCGCGGCCGGCTTCGGCGCGATCGAGGCCGCGCTCGCCCTCGTCGGCGGGTGCAGCGCGATGGCGCTGTACGCCGTCTTCGCCTGGACCGGCGACTGGGGCGGCCTGTGGGCCCACGGACCGCGCTGCCTCCTCGTCGCGTTCTCCCTCGCGATCGGCCTCCTCATCGGCGCCGAGGTCCCCCTGCTGATGGAGCTGATCCAGCGCATCCGCCGCCAGGACGCGGGCGGCGCGGTCGCCGACCTCTTCGCGGCGGACTACGTCGGCGGCCTCGTCGGCGGCCTCGCCTTCCCGTTCCTGCTCCTCCCCCTGCTCGGCCAGCTGACCGGCGCCCTGATCACCGGCACCGTCAACGCGATCGTCGGCGGCGCCCTCGTCCTCGGCCTGTTCCGCCGCGACCTCACCCGCCGGGCCCGCTGGCTGCTGGTGATCGCCAACCTCGCCGTGCTCGGCATCCTCGCCGCGGCCGCCGTCCTCGTCGACGACTTCGAACGCGCCGCGCGCCACGCCGTCTACGGCGACGACGTCCGCGTGGCCCTCCAGACCGACGTCCAGGAGGTCGTCCTCACCGGCGGCACCGACGGCCGCCCCCTCGACCTCTTCCTCGACGGCCGCCTCCGCGTCAGCGGCCGCGACGAACGCCACTACCACGAGGCGCTCGTCCACCCCGCGATGAACGGCCCGCACACCCGCGTGCTCATCCTCGGCGGCGGCGACGGACTCGCGGCCCGCGAGGTGCTGCGCCACCCCGACGTACGCCGGGTCGACGTCGTCGAACTCGACGCCGGAGTGGTCCGGCTGGCCCGCACGGACCCCGCCCTCGCCGCCCTCAACGGCCACGCGTACGCCGACCCGCGCGTCCATGTCACCACCGGCGACGCCTTCGGCTGGCTGCGCGGGGTGCGCCCGGCGGCGTACGACGTGGTGATCGCCGATCTCCCCGACCCGGGCATCACCGCCAGCACCAAGCTCTACTCCCAGGAGTTCTACGGCCTCGCCCACCGCGCCCTCGCCCCCGACGGGCGCCTCGTGGTGCACGCCGGCCCGGTCTCCTCCCGTCCCCGCGTCTTCTGGACGGTCGAGGCGACCATTCGCGCGGCGGGCCTCCACACCGCCCCCTACCGGGTCGGCGGCCGTGACGAGGGCTTCGCGGCCGGCCCCGACCGCACCACGGCAGCCAGCCGCGCCCCCCGCGACTGGGGCTTCGTCCTCGCCGCCGCGCACCACCGCCCACCCCTGCGCCTCGGCCCCCATGAGCCGCCCCTGAAGACCCTGACCCAGCAGGACCTGGAAGCCGACGGAAGAGCGGCGGAGCGGATGCGCACGCCGGGGGCCGGGCCGGCGGTGTCGACATTGGTGCATCCGCGCTACTGACGGGCCCGCCGAGGAGTGGGTGTCCGTTCGACGCGCGGTCACTTTCGGCCAACGGGGGTGCACTCGGCGGTCCTCTGGGTAGGCTCGCGGACCATGGAGCATGAGGTGTTCGTTCCGGTTCCGGCCGAGCGGCTCAGGGAGGCACTGGCCGATCCCCTACGGGTCGCCCGGGCCGTTCCCGGGCTCCAACAGGACGCCGGCGCCGAGCCCGTCACCGGGCGGCTGAAGGTACGCGTCGGGGGTCACACCATCACCTATCGGGGGTCCGCGCGGATCTCCGTACGGGACGACGGGACGTACGGCATCGAGGGCGACGCCGTGGAGGCGCGCGGCAGCGGTGCGGTGACGCTCGCGCTGGTGGTGCGGCCGACGGAGGCCGAGGGCGGAACCACCCTCACCTTCACGGGGACCGCCTCGGCGGACGGACGGATCACGGAGCTGCCGGGAGACGCGGTGACCTCGGCCGTGGGCCGCTTGCTGAACCGTTTCGCGGAGAATCTGGGGAACGCGGCACGGGGGCCGGCTCCCGAGGCCGGCGAGAGCACCGAGGCAACTGAGGCCGCTGAGGCGTCCGAAGTGCCTGAGGCACCGGTGGTGCCCGAGGTGCCGGAAGCACCCGAGCCCTCCGAGGCGCAAGAAGCGTCGGAAGAGTTCGAGACCCCCGAGACCCCCGAGACCCCCGAGACCGCCGAGACCCCTGAGACCCCCGAGCCCCCCGCCCCCTCCCAAGCTCCCACCCCCGACCAGGACTTCACCGCCCCCCGCGACCTCCCCGCCGAAGCCGCGCACGCGCGGCGGACGATGATCGGGCGGAGCGCGGAGGAGGTGGACCACGCGCCGCCACGTGGCCGGTACGCGCCCGTCCCCGCGCCGCAGACCATCGCCCCGAACCCGGCGCTGCGCTGGGCCGCGCCCGCCGCGGCGGTGGTGCTGGCGTCGGCGATCGTGGTGGGGCGGGTGCTGCGCAAGCGGCGCTGACGGGCCGCCGGGGTGGTGGCGCGATCGCCCTCTTGATCGCCC
>JABFXD010000110.1 GCA_013361925.1 Streptomyces sp.
TCAATTCCTGGGCCGGACCAGAGAGTTGAAGGAGCTCCGCGCCGACATCGAGCGGGCGGGCCTGGACACCCTCTCCGGCAAGAAGGCTCCCCGCGCGCGCGTGCTGCTCATTGCGGGCCGACCCGGCTCGGGCCGCTCCGCGCTCGCCGAGGAGCTCGTCCAGCAGGTCGCGGACCGTTACGACCACGGGGTGCTCAGGGCACGTCTCAGCGAGCCCGACGGCACCCCCGTCCCCGTCGAGCGCACGGCCCGTGAACTGCTCGCCGCCCTGGACCGCCCGACCCCGGCGGGCGCCGCCGAGGACGACCTCACCGCGGCGCTCCGCGAGGCCCTCGCCGACCGCAGCGCGCTGCTCCTGCTCGACGACGCGGTCACCGCCGACCAGGTCGACGCCCTGCTCCCGGACACCCCGCTGTGCCTCGTCGTCGCCGTGTCCGACGGCCCGCTCACCGGTATCTCCGACGTCCGCCCCTGCACTCTCGGCGGCCTCGACACCAAGTCCGCCCTGGAGCTGCTGACCCGGCACACCGGCTCGGTCCGCATCACCGTCGACCCGCGCGCCGCCGAGGGCCTCGTCGAGGAGTGCCAGGCCCACCCCGCCGCCCTGACGATGGCCGGCGGCTGGCTCGCCGCCCGGCCGAAAGCCGCCGTCGCCGACCTCGCCAAGCATCTGCACGCCGAGGGCGACGAGGGGACGCCGCTGAGCCGGGTCTTCCGCCTCGCCTACGGCTCCCTGCCCAGCCCCGCCGCCCGGATACTGCGCCTGCTCTCCCTCGCCCCGGCCGGCCTGGTCGACCCGCACACCGCCTCCGCCCTCGCCGGCTGCTCGGTGGGCGGCGCCCGCACCACCCTGGACGACTTCGTCGCCCTCGGCCTGCTGCACTCCGTGGAGTCCCCGCTGCCGCAGTACGAGGTGCCCGCCTGTCTGCACCCCCTGTTGAAGTCCCTCGCCGAGACCCAGGACCGCCCCGCCGAGCTCCAGCTGGCCCGCGCCCGGATGCTGGAGCGCACGGTACGGCTGCTCCAGTCCTGCCGCGCCATCACCGAGACGGACAACCCCGAGGCCCGCGAGAAGCTCCAGGGCATGCCCCGCTCCCTGCGCTTCCCCAGCCCCAGGGCGGCCGAGGACTGGCTGCGCATCCGCAGGCCCGCCCTGCTGGCCTCGGCGCGGCTCGCCGTCGCCGACGGGGAGCTCGACACCCTCGCCAGACGGCTGATGTCCCAGCTGGTCAGGGCGATGGTCGCGCACTTCGGCACCCAGGCCGCGGCCCCCGACCTGTACGGCCTGCACCGGCTCGTCCTCGATGTGGCCGAGCGCCGGAAACTGCCCCGGGAGCAGGCGGCGGCGCTGCTGAACCTGGGCGACCTGGACGCCCAGACCGGGCGCACGGCCGACGCGCTCACCCGCTATCGGGCCGCGCTGGACGCCGGACGCGCGGCGAACGATCCGTATGCGACCGGCCGCGCGATGGAATCCGTAGGTGGTGCGCATCTGGAGCTCGGGGACTACGACCGGGCCGCCGACTGGTTCGGCCGTGCCCTCGCCCAGCGCCTGGCCCGCGACGAGCGCGCGGACGCCGCCCGGCTGTACGGCCGGATCGCCGCCGCCCACACCTACGCGGGCCGGTACGGCGAGGCGCTGCGGAACTGGCGGGCCGCGGTCGCCGGGTACCGCAAGGAGGGCGATGTGGCCGCCCACGCACGGGCGTTGAGCGAGCTGGCGCGGGTCCAGGAGTACGCCGGACGGCCCGAGGAATCGCTGCGTACCTGCCAGGAGGCCGTCGAGTGGGCGCGGCGCGCGGAGGACGTACGACTGCAGGCCGCGTTGCAGCTGAGGCTCGCCGACACCCTGGACCACCTGGGCGATCCGGCCGCCGCGACCCTGCACCGGGGGGCCGCCGAGCGGCTGCTGGGGGAGGAGCTTTCGGAGCCGGAAGCGGAACCGGAGCGGCCTGATCCTTCGAAACAAGACGCTGATGCCTGCGAAATCCGTAGTACACCCGCAGAAGATTGATGCAATGAAAGGCTAGACAGCGGGAACACCTTCATTAGACTGGCTCTGCCGCACCTTCTCCTGCGGTGTCTCCCGGTGTGCTCGTGCATGCCCGGGTATGTGTTCTATTGCCCCACATCCACTGAGCCAAGGACCGTGATCCACGTGAAGGTCGGCATCCCCCGCGAGGTCAAGAACAACGAGTTCCGGGTGGCCATCACCCCGTCCGGCGTGCACGAGCTGGTGCGCCACGGCCACCAGGTCGTCATCGAGCAGGGCGCCGGTGTCGGCTCGTCGATCCCGGACGAGGAGTACGTCGCCGCCGGCGCGCAGATCCTCGGCACCGCCGACGAGGTGTGGGCCACCGCCGACCTGCTGCTGAAGGTCAAGGAGCCCATCGCCGAGGAGTACCACCGGCTCCGCAAGGACCAGACGCTCTTCACCTACCTGCACCTGGCCGCCTCCAAGGAGTGCACCGACGCGCTCATCGAGTCCGGCACCACCGCCATCGCCTACGAGACGGTCGAGCTGCCCTCGCGCGCCCTTCCGCTGCTCGCCCCGATGTCCGAGGTCGCGGGCCGCCTCGCCCCGCAGGTCGGCGCCTACCACCTGATGCGCTCGGTCGGCGGCCGCGGTGTGCTCCCCGGCGGTGTCCCCGGCACCCAGCCCGCGCGTGCCGTCGTCATCGGCGGCGGCGTCTCCGGCTGGAACGCCACGCAGATCGCCGTCGGCATGGGCTTCCACGTCACGCTGCTCGACCGCGACATCAACAAGCTCCGCGAGGCCGACAAGGTCTTCGGCACCAAGGTCCGGGCGATCATGTCCAACTCCCTGGAGCTGGAGAAGGCCGTCCTCGACGCCGACCTCGTCATCGGCGCGGTGCTCATCCCGGGCGCCAAGGCCCCGAAGCTGGTCACCAAC
>JABFXD010000527.1 GCA_013361925.1 Streptomyces sp.
CCGGCCTTACGGTTACCGGTCGAAGTCCAGCTCCACCTTCTCCGTCGCCGGATGGGACTGGCAGGCCAGCACATAGCCGGCCTCCGTCTCCTCCGGCTCCAGCGCGAAGTTGCGGTCCATACGGACCTCACCGGCGACGAGGAAGGCCCGGCAGGTGCCGCACACCCCGCCCTTGCAGGCGTAGGGGGCGTCGGGGCGGTTGCGCAGGACCGTCTCCAGGAGGGACTCGCCGTCCTGGACGGGCCAGGTGCCGCCGCGGCCGTCGAGGCGGGCGGTGACCGTGCTGTGCGCGGGCGCGGGAGCCGTCGGCGCGGCGGGGGTGCCCGCGTCGACGTGGAAGATCTCCTCATGGATCCGGGCGCGCGGGACACCGAGGTCCTTGAGGGCCCGCTCCGCGCCCTGCACCAGACCGAACGGCCCGCACAGGAACCAGCCCGCCACATCGGCCACCGGCAGCAGCGCGGGCAGCAGTCCGGTCAGCCGCTCCCGGTCGAGCCGCCCGGACGGCAGGCCGGCCTGCTGCTCCTCCCGGGACAGCACCGTCACCAACTGGAGCCGCTCGGGGTAGCGGTCCTTCAGGTCGGCGACCTCGTCCAGGAACATCGTCGAGGCGGCCGTGCGGTCGCTGCGGATCAGACAGAACCGGGCCTTCGGCTCACGCGCCAGCAGCGTCGAGACGATCGACAGCACCGGGGTGATGCCGCTGCCGCCGACGACCGCGGCGTACAGGCCGGGCGCGGGGGCGAGCGTGAAGCGGCCCGCCGGGGTCATCACCTCCACCTCGTCGCCGACGTTGATCTCCTTGAGCGCGTACGTCGAGAACGCGCCGCCCTCCACCAGCCGTACGCCGACCCGGAGTTGACGGGGAGCCTCGTCGTCCGGGGCCGGGGAGCAGATCGAGTAGGTGCGGCGGATCTCCGTGCCGTCGGCCCGGCGCCGCAGGGCGAGGTGCTGGCCCGCGGCGTGGCGGTACTCCTCGGCGAGTTCCGGCGGCACGGTGAAGGTGAGGGCCACGGAGTCGTCGGTGAGCCGGTCGACCGCCGCCACCGGGAGCGCGTGGAAGCGGGCCATCACAACTCCTTGAAGTGGTCGAACGGTTCACGGCAGGCGAGGCAGCGGCGCAGCGCCTTGCACGCGGTGGAGGAGAAGCGGCTGAGCAGCTCGGTGTCGGCGGAGCCGCAGTGCGGGCAGTGGACGGGCGGCGCGGTGAGGGTGCGGGTGGTGCCCAGGGACAGGGGCACCGGGCCCGGGGTCCGCTGTACGCGCGGGGGAGCTATGCCGAACTCCTGGAGTTTGCGGCGGCCTTCGGGCGTGATGTCGTCCGTCGACCAGGCGGGCGCGAGCACCGTGCGGACGGTGACGTCCTGGATGCCGTGGGCGTGCAGGGCCCGCTCTATGTCGAGGGACATCGCCTCGATGGCCGGGCAGCCGGTGTAGGTCGGGGTCAGTTCGACCTCGACGGAGTCGGTGCCGTGAGCGCGGACCGCGCGGACGACGCCGAGCTCCTGGAGGGTGAGCACCGGCAGTTCGGGGTCGGGGACCGCGCCGGCGATCTCCAGGAGTTCCGCCTCCAGCGGGGTCGTGGTCACCATGACGCCCCCGGGTGGCTGCGGTGCAGATGCTGCATCTCGGCGAGCATCCGCCCGAAGGACTCGGTGTGCAGGCCCTGCCGGCCCGCGCCGGCCGTCCACGCGCCCGTGCGCGGTCCGTCGGGGACCGTCAGGCCGGCGCGGCCGAGGACGGCCGTGACGGAGGCGAGCCACGCCGCGTCGAGGGCCGTCCCGTCGACGTCGAGGCCTTCCAGGGGCCGGAACATCTCGCCGGTGAACCGCCACAGCGCGTCGCACGCCCGCCGCATGCGCTCCCGGCTCTCCTCGGTGCCGTCGCCGAGCCGCAGGGTCCACTGCTCGGCGTGGTCGCGGTGGTAGGCGACCTCCTTGACGGCCTTCGCGGCGAGCGGCGCGAACGGGCCCTCTCCGGACGCCAGTTCCGCGTACAGCAGGTGCTGGTAGGTGGAGAAGTACAGCTGGCGGGCGATGGTGTGGGCGAAGTCGCCGTTCGGCTGCTCCACCAGCTGGAGGTTGCGGAAGGCGCGCTCCTCGCGCAGATACGCCAGTTCGTCCTCGTCGCCGACCATCGACAGCAGCACGCGGGCCTGGCCGAGCAGGTCCAGGGCGATGTTGGCGAGGGCGACCTCCTCCTCCAGGACGGGCGCGTGGCCGGCCCATTCGCCGAGGCGGTGGGAGAGGATCAGCGCGTCGTCACCGAGGGCCAGGGCGGCGGCGTGCGTGGTCGCGTCGAGGGTCACATCGGCGGTCACAGGTGCTTCACCCCGTCCGGGATCTCGTAGAACGTGGGATGGCGGTACGGCTTGTCGGCAGCGGGTTCGAAGAAGGGGTCCTTCTCGTCCGGGGAGGACGCGGTGATCGCGGTCGACGGGACGACCCAGATCGAGACGCCCTCGCCGCGCCGGGTGTACAGGTCGCGGGCGTTGCGCAGGGCGAGTTCCGCGTCCGGGGCGTGCAGGCTGCCGGCGTGGGTGTGCGAGAGGCCGCGGCGCGAGCGCACGAAGACCTCCCACAGGGGCCAGTCGGTGTTCGTCATGCCTGCTGCTCTCCCGTCCCGGTGCCGTGCTTGGCGGCGTAGGCCGCTGCCGCCTCCCGTACCCAGGCGCCCTCTTCGTGGGCCCGCCTGCGCTGGGTGATCCGTTGTTCGTTGCAGGGGCCGTTGCCCTTGAGGACGTTCTTGAACTCGGTCCAGTCGATCGGGCCGAAGTCGTGCTGTCCCCGTTCCTCGTTCCACTTCAGGTCCGGGTCGGGGAGGGTCAGGCCGAGCGAGGCGGCCTGCGGGACGCAGATGTCGACGAAGCGCTGGCGCAGCTCGTCGTTGGAGTGCCGCTTGATCTTCCAGGCCATCGACTGCGCGGAGTGCGCCGACTCGTCGTCGGGCGGGCCGAACATCATCAGCGACGGCCACCACCAGCGGTCCACCGCGTCCTGCGCCATCGCGTGCTGCTCGGGTGTGCCCTTGCTGAGGGCCAGCAGCAGCTCGTAGCCCTGGCGCTGGTGGAAGGACTCCTCCTTGCAGATACGGACCATCGCGCGCGCGTAGGGGCCGTAGGAGCAGCGGCACAGGGGGACCTGGTTGGTGATCGCGGCGCCGTCCACCAGCCAGCCGATCGCGCCGACGTCCGCCCAGGTCAGGGTCGGGTAGTTGAAGATCGAGGAGTACTTCTGGCGGCCGGAGTGGAGCTTGTCGAGCAGCTCGTCACGGCCGGTGCCGAGGGTCTCGGCGGCGCTGTAGAGGTACAGGCCGTGCCCGGCCTCGTCCTGGACCTTGGCCATCAGGATGGCCTTGCGGCGCAGGCTCGGCGCGCGCGTGATCCAGTTGGCCTCCGGCTGCATGCCGATGATCTCGGAGTGGGCGTGCTGGGCGATCTGGCGGACCAGCGTCGCGCGGTAGGCGTCCGGCATCCAGTCGCGCGGCTCGATGCGCTCGTCGGCGGCCACGGCGGCGTCGAAGGCGCGCTCGTACCCGTCCTGACCGGTGGCGTCCGTCCTGTCGTACGCCTGTGCTGCTGTTGCCATGTGGCCCCCTCGACCCCGGTCGCTGCCCGGAACCTGCTCCCGACCGATCGTTCGGTTCGTCGCATCCATGGTGTGCCGGGCGCCGTAAGGTGTCAACCGCTGTGGATAACCTGCCGGGGTTCCTGTGGACGACAGGGGCCGAGTGACACGGGTCGGCCGATGGGCTGTGCCCGACGGGCGGGCCTGAGTACCGTTCGCCTGCGAGTGCCGTGCGGCGCGGCGAGCGCGGGCGGCCGGGGCAGGGACCGGACATCGGGAAACGGGGCGGAATGGACGCGTACGACACAGGCTCGGAGGTCCGGCAGGGGGCCGACGAGCCGCGTGCCCCCGTGCCTCCCGCCGAACCGGCCCCTGTGCTGCTGCCGCATGCCCCGCCCGTGCCCGCCGACCCCCGGACCGGCGTCGCCGCGCTGTCCCTCCGCTACCAGATCGGGGCCGCGCTGGCCCTGGCGATCGTGGCGATCACCGTCTGCGTGCACCTCGGGATGACGTTCCTGCACGTCGCGCCCGCGAACGCGGTCACCAAGCAGCACGGCAGGGCGATCGACGACTGGATCTACCCGGAGTTCGAGCAGAACTGGAAGCTGTTCGCGCCGAACCCGCTCCAGCAGAACATCGCCGTCCAGGTGCGCGCCCAGATCCTGGCCGCGGACGGCACCGTCCGGACCACCGGCTGGTACGACCTGTCCGCCGAGGACGGCCGGGCCATCGACGGCAATCTGCTGCCCAGCCACACCCAGCAGAACGAGCTGCGCCGGGCCTGGGACTTCTTCTCCGCCACCCACGGCGCCGACAACCGGCCCGTGGGGCTGCGCGGCGCGCTGTCGGAGACGTATCTGCGCCGGATCGTGGTCATGCGCCTCGACCGGGACGACGTGGCGGGGCCCGGCGAAAGCGTCGAGCGGGTGCAGGTCCGGTCCGTGTCCACGAACGTGCGACCCCCCGAGTGGAGCCAGGAACAGGTCTCCGACAAGCCCGCCCGCCGCGAACTGCCCTGGTGGTCGGTCACGCGGGCCGACCAGGTGGGAGGCGAGCGGTGAACCGGCTCTCCCTGGCACTCTCCCGGGCCATCGCCCGGGTCACCGAGTCGGCCCTCGGCCCGTACCAGGCCGCCGTGGTCCGCATCGGCTTCAGCGCCACCTGGCTGCTCTTCCTGCTGCGCGAGCTGCCGCACCGCGGTGAGCTGTACGGCCCCGACGGCCCCTGGAGCTGGGACCTCGCCGAGCAGCTGATCGCGGGCAACGGCGCGTTCACCGCGCTGATGTGGTCCGACGGGCAGGTCTGGTTCGAGCTCGTCTACGCCCTCGCCGTGCTCTCCAGCGCCCTGCTGCTGGTGGGCTGGCGCACCCGCACGATGTCCGTGCTCTTCATGGTCGGCGTGCTCTCGCTGCAGAACCGCAGCATCTTCATGGGCGACGGCGGCGACAACGTCCTGCACCTGATGTGCCTCTACCTGGTGTTCACCCGCTGCGGCCAGGTGTGGTCGCTGGACGAGCGCCGGGCACGCACGCGTGGGGAGCACGTCCCGGACCGGGTCGGGCCCGTCCTGTGGGTGGTGCTCGGGCTGGTGCTGATCGCGGCGACGGGCGCGGGCAGGCTCTTCGAGGGCGACCCGTTCGTCCCCTCGCTGCTGTGGGCGCTCTGGCTGTCGCTGGGCGTGTGGTGGGCGGTCGGACGGCTGGCGCGGACCGATCAGCCGCGCATCCTGCTGGAGGTCGTCACCAACCTCGTGCACAACGGCGCCCTGCTCGTGATCATGGCCGAGGCCTGTCTGATCTACGCCACCGCGGGCTGGTACAAGATCCAGGGCTCCCGCTGGCAGGACGGCACCGCCGTCTACTACCCGCTGCACCTGGACTACTTCTCCCCCTGGCCCGGCCTCGCCGACGCGCTGGCCGCCAGCTCCACGATGGTGCTGCTCATCACGTACGGCACCGTCGCCGTGCAGGTCGCCTTCCCGTTCACGCTGTTCAACCGGCGGGTCAAGAACGTCCTGCTGGCGGCCATGATGACCGAGCACGCGGTGATCGCCGTCGTCCTCGGGCTGCCGTTCTTCTCGCTCGCGATGATCGCCGCCGACGCGGTGTTCCTGCCGACGCCGTTCCTGCGCCGGCTGGGCGGCTGGGCGGCACGCGCGCGTCAGCGCCTCACGGCCGGGCGGGGCCGTACGACGCTGCCGCAGCCCCGCGCCCCCGAGAGCGCCGAGGAGACGCACGTAGGCTTCACGGCATGACCGACCCCGCCGACCCCGCAGGCCCTGTGGCCGTCTGGCACCGGCTCGCCGACTCCGCCGTCCTGCTCGACGGCTTCCACGCCCTCAAGCACGCGCTGCGCTTCGGGGCCGAGGTGCCGGTGGCGGTCACCACCGACCGTGCGGCCACGCTCGCCCTCGCCGCCGACCTGGCCGCCGACGTGCGCGAGACGCTGGAGGCGCTGCTGACGGAGGTGGCGCCGGGGGCGTACGAGAGGCTCGTGCCGCGCCCGCATCCGACCGGCGTGGCCGCCCTGGCGGTACGGCCGTCCCGCGCGGCGAACCTGGCGGCGCTGGCGCGCGTTCCCCGTCCCGCACCCGTGGTGGTCCTCGACAACCCGCGCAACCTCGGCAACGCGGGAGCCGTGATCCGGCTGGCGGCGGGATTCGGGGCGACCGGTGTGGTCACCACGGGCACGCTCGACCCCTGGCATCCGACGGTGGTGCGCGGGGGCGCGGGGCTGCACTTCGCGACGGCGGTGGAGCGGCTGGCGGTCGAGGAGCTGCCCCCGGGCCCGGTCTTCGCCCTCGATCCGGAGGGCGACGACATCCGGGGCGTGAAGCTTCCGGACGACGCCGTCCTCGCGTTCGGCTCGGAGCGCAGCGGGCTCTCCGCCGAGCTGCGCGCGCGCACCGACCATCTGGTGGCGCTGCCCATGAGGCCCCAGGTCTCCAGCTACAACCTCGCGACGAGCGTGGGGATGACGCTGTACCACTGGAGCCTCACGGCGGACTTCTAGGGCAGGCGCTACGCCTCCCGGCGCACTTCCACGACCCGGAAGCGGTTCGCGACGAACGCGCCGTCGGTGAGGGCCGCGTTGGCCGCCGGGTTGCCGCCCGAGCCGTGGAAGTCGGAGAAGGCGGCCGTCTGGTTGACGTACACCCCGCCTGTGAGATTCAGCGACAGCTGCGCGGCCTCGTCGAAGCAGACCTCCTGGACCGCGCGCTCGACCTCGTCGTCGGTCGTGTACGCGCCGACCGTCATCGCGCCCTTCTCGCGGATCGTGCGCCGCAGCAGCTCCACCGCGTCCGCCGCCGAGTCGACCGCGACGGCGAAGGAGACCGGGCCGAAGCACTCGCTCATGTAGGCGGCCTCGTCGTCCGGCTTGGCGCCGTCCAGCTTGACGATGACCGGCGTGCGCACGACCGCGTCCGGGAACTCCGGGTTGGCGATCTCCCGGGAGGCGAGGGCGACTTCGCCGAGCCCGGCCGCGGCCTCCAGGCGGGCCTTGACGTCCGGGTTGACGATCGCGCCGAGCAGGGCGTTGGCGCGCGCGTCGTCGCCGAGCAGGCCGTCGACCGAGCGGGCCAGGTCGGCGGCGACCTCGTCGAAGGTCTTGGGGCCCTCGTCGGTGCGGATGCCGTCGCGCGGGATGAGGAAGTTCTGCGGGGTCGTGCACATCTGGCCGCTGTAGAGGGACAGCGAGAAGGCCAGGTTGGAGAGCATGCCCTTGTAGTTCGCCGTGGAGTCGACGAGCACCGTGTTGACGCCGGCCTTCTCCGTGTAGACCTGCGCCTGGCGGGCGTGGGACTCCAGCCAGTCGCCGAACGACGTCGAGCCGGTGTAGTCGATGATCCGGATCTCCGGGCGCGTGGCGAGGGTCTTGGCGATGCCCTCACCCGGCCGCTCGGCGGCCAGCGCCACCAGGTTCGGGTCGAAGCCGGCGCCGGCCAGCACCTCGCGCGCGACCTGGACCGTGAGCGCGAGCGGCAGCACCGCGCGCGGGTGGGGCTTGACCAGGACCGCGTTGCCGGTGGCCAGGGACGCGAACAGGCCCGGGTAGCCGTTCCACGTCGGGAAGGTGTTGCAGCCGATCATCAGGGCGATCCCGCGCGCGACCGGCGTGAACTGCTTGGTCAGCGCGAGCGGCTCGCGCTTGCCCTGGGGCTTGCTCCACTCCGCGGTGTCGGGGGTGCGGGCCTGCTCCACGTACGCGTACGCCACCGCCTCCAGGCCGCGGTCCTGCGCGTGCGGGCCGCCCGCCTGGAACGCCATCATGAAGGCCTGGCCGGAGGTGTGCATGACCGCGTGCGCGAACTCGTGCGTCCGGTCGCTGATGCGCTTGAGGATCTCCAGACAGACCACCGCGCGGATCTCCGCGCCGGCTTCCCGCCAGGCCTTCTGGCCCGCCTTCATGGCGGGCAGCAGCACGTCCACGTCCGCGTGCGGGTACTCGACGTCCAGCTGTGGGCCGTACGGGGAGACCTCGCCGCCCACCCAGCCGTCCGTGCCGGGCTGGCCGAGGTCCAGGCGGGTGCCGAGGAGGGCGTCGAAGGCCGCCTTGCCCGCCGCCGCGTCCAGGCTGCCGTTCTCGCCGTAGGCCTTGGGGTGCTCCGGGTGCGGGGACCAGTACGCGCGCGTGCGGATCGCTTCCAGCGCCTGGTCGAGGGTGGGCCGGTGCTGGGCGATCAGCTCGTGGGCGGTCAGTTCGGCGGCCATGCGGGACCAACTCCTCGTCTGGAGAACTCTTCGTCGAGCTCATGACCTGGGCAGAACCATGGTCGGAACCATGGGCAGGAACAGCCAGTCAGAGTTAGAGTAACCGAACGATCGGTCGGGACAAGGGGGTCCGCCGCATCTGTGGAAAACCCCGTGCGGGAGGATCGCGCACATGACAGCACTCGACCTCAGCAGCCCCGTGGCCGTCGTCGGCACCGGCACCATGGGCCAGGGCATCGCCCAGGTCGCGTTGGTCGCCGGCCACCTCGTACGGCTGTACGACGCCGCCCCGGGGCGGGCCCAGGACGCGGCCGACGCGATCGGCGCCCGCCTCGACCGGCTCGTCGAGAAGGACCGTCTCTCCGCCGCCGACCGCGATGCCGCTCGCGCGCGTCTGTCGGCCGCGGCCGAGCTCTCCGACCTCGCCGACTGCTCCCTGGTGGTCGAGGCCGTCCTGGAGCGGCTCGACGTCAAGCAGGAGCTGTTCCGCGCGCTGGAGGACGTGGTCGGCGAGGACTGTCTGCTCGCCACCAACACCTCGTCCCTGTCGGTCACCGCCATCGGCGGCGCCCTGCGCAACCCCGGCCGCCTCGTGGGCCTGCACTTCTTCAACCCGGCCCCGCTGCTGCCGCTCGTCGAGGTGGTCTCCGGGTTCGCCACCGACGTCACGTCGGCCACGCGCGCGTACGAGACGGCACGCGCGTGGGGCAAGACGCCGGTCGCCTGCGCCGACACCCCCGGCTTCATCGTCAACCGCATCGCCCGGCCGTACTACGCCGAGGCCTTCGCGGTCTACGAGGCCCAGGGCGCCGACCCCGCCACCATCGACGCGGTGCTGCGCGAGTCGGGCGGCTTCAAGATGGGCGCCTTCGAGCTCACCGACCTCATCGGGCAGGACGTCAACGAGTCCGTCACCCACTCGGTCTGGCAGTCCTTCTTCCAGGACGTCCGCTTCACGCCCTCCCTCGCCCAGCGCCGACTGGTCGAGTCGGGCCGCCTCGGCCGCAAGAGCGGGCACGGCTGGTACGACCACGGCCCCGACGCCGAGCCGGCCGAGCCGCACACCGCCGAACCGGCCCAGGCACCCGCGTACGTCGTCGCCGAGGGCGACCTGGGCCCCGCCTCCGAACTGCTCGCGCTGATCCGCGAGGCCGGCATCCAGGTCCGCGAGGACGAGGAGGACCACGGGACGCGGCTGGTGCTGCCCAGCGGCGGCCAGCTGGCGCTCGCCGACGGGCAGACGTCGGTGGAGTTCCGGGACGTCGTCTACTTCGACCTCGCCCTCGACTACCGCCGCGCCACCCGCATCGCCCTGTCCGCCTCCCAGGACACCGCCCCGAAGACCCTCGCCGAGGCCATCGGCCTCTTCCAGGCGCTCGGCAAGGACGTCAGCGTCATCGGCGACGTCCCCGGCATGATCGTCGCCCGCACGGTCGCCCGGATCGTCGACCTCGCGCACGACGCGGTCGCCAAGGGCGTGGCCACGGAGGAGGACATCGACACGGCGATGCGACTCGGCGTCAACTACCCGCTGGGCCCCTTCGAATGGAGCCGCAGGCTCGGCCGCAACTGGGCCTACGCCCTCCTCGACGACCTGCACCTGCGCGACCCCAGCGGCCGCTACGCCCCGTCCCTCGCGCTGTACCGCCACGCGTACGCCACCGACAAGAGGGAGGGCAGTACGTCATGACCACCGCCAAGCGCGACACGTACACCCCCGAGACGCTGCTGTCCGTCGCCGTGCAGGTCTTCAACGAGCGCGGCTACGACGGCACCTCCATGGAGCACCTCTCCAAGGCGGCCGGGATCTCCAAGTCCTCGATCTACCACCACGTGGCGGGCAAGGAGGAGCTGCTGCGCAGGGCGGTCAGCCGCGCGCTGGACGGTCTGTTCGGCATCCTCGACGAGGAGCACGCGCGCGAGGGCCACGCCGCCGAGCGCCTGGAGTACGTGGTCCGGCGCATGGTCGAGGTCCTGATCGCCGAACTCCCCTACGTCACCCTGCTGCTGCGCGTGCGCGGCAACACCGGCACCGAGCGCTGGGCCCTGGAGCGCCGCCGCGACTTCGACCACCGGGTCGCCGAACTGCTGAAGGCGGCGGCCGCGGAAGGCGACGTACGCGCCGACGTGGAGGTACGCCTCGCGACCCGGCTCGTCTTCGGGATGATCAACTCCATCGTGGAGTGGTACCGGCCGGACGGGCGGGGGATGAACGAGCGGGAAGTGGCGGACGCGGTGGTGCAGTTGGTGTTCGGGGGGCTGCGGCGGGGCGCCTGAGTACCCGCGCGTACGCGGGGTGAGTACGACTCCGGATGCCGGGCTGGGCCTCAGCTGATGAGCTGGGCACATGATCCGGACCGCTCATCGCCACCCCACCTGGTGGAAGGCGCCGCTCGTCGCCTCCCTGCTCGGCCTGCCGTTCCTCGTCCTGGAGTACCGCTGGTTCGCGTCCCATCACGAGACCGGCGCCTTCGGAGGCGTCCTCTACTGGGCGGGCGCGCTCCTGCTGTTCGCGTGGGCTCTGCCGCACCGCAAGGCCCTGCGGGCGACACGCATGATGGCCGCCGGGGCCGGACTCGGGTTCGCGCTGCTGCCGATGCTGTGGGTGATGCTCGCGATCGCGGCGACGTCCGGGGCCTGACCGCTCGGCCCGGCCGCTCAGCCCTGCGGCTCCAGGTCCTCCTCCTCGAAGACCAGCAGGGTGCGCGTGCTGAGGACCTCCGGGATGGCCTGGAGGCGGGTGAGGACCAGTTCGCGCAGTGATCTGTTGTCCGGCGTGTGCACCAGGAGCAGCACGTCGAAGTCGCCGCCGACCAGGGCGATGTGGGAGGCGCCGGGGAGTTGGCGGAGCTGTTCGCGGACCGTGCGCCAGGTGTTCTGGACGATCTTCAGGGTGATGTACGCCGACGTGCCCTGACCCGCGCGTTCGTGGTCGACGCGGGCGCCGAAGCCGCGGATGACGCCGTCCTCGATGAGGCGGTTGATACGCGCGTATGCGTTGGCGCGGGAGACGTGGACCCGTTCGGCGACGGACCTTATCGACGCGCGGCCGTCGACCTGGAGCATCTGCAGGATGTCCTGGTCGATGGCGTCGAGGGGGCGCGGCGGTGGCAGGGGGGTGCCGCCCTCCGGGCCTTCGGCCATTTGTTCAGGTGCCATGTCCCCCCGCCTCCCTACCATGGACGTACTGCGTTCATTGCAGGCTGTGGAGAACCGTTTGTCCACAGCCTGAGGGTGCCTGTAGCCAAAATGTGCCGACGACCGAACAATCGGTAGGTGAGGCGCATCACAAGCCGTGACGCGTCTGAAGCCGCTCCCACGAGGAGGTGCCGTCATGACGGTCATGGAGCAGCGGGGCGCGTACCGGCCATCACCGCCGCCCGCCTGGCAGCCCCGTACCGACCCCGCGCCGCTGCTGCCCGACGCGGAGCCGTACCGCGTCCTCGGCACAGAGGCCGCCGGGAAGGCCGACCCCGGCCTGCTGCGCCGCCTCTACGGAGAACTGGTGCGCGGCCGTCGGTACAACGCGCAGGCGACCGCCCTCACCAAGCAGGGCCGCCTCGCCGTCTACCCCTCCAGCACCGGCCAGGAGGCCTGCGAGGTCGCCGCCGCGCTGGTCCTTCAGGACCGTGACTGGCTCTTCCCCAGCTACCGCGACACCCTCGCCGCCGTCGCCCGGGGCCTCGACCCCGTGCAGGCGCTCACGCTGCTGCGCGGCGACTGGCACACCGGCTACGACCCGCACGAGCACCGTGTGGCGCCCCTGTGCACCCCGCTGGCCACCCAGCTCCCGCACGCGGTGGGCCTCGCGCACGCCGCCCGCCTCAAGGGCGACGACGTGGTCGCGCTCGCCATGGTCGGCGACGGCGGCACCAGCGAGGGCGACTTCCACGAGGCGCTGAACTTCGCCGCCGT
>JABFXD010000988.1 GCA_013361925.1 Streptomyces sp.
GCTGGTGTTCTCCGCCGTGACCAACACCTGCGCCATGGCGACGCTCCTGGCCAGGCTTCCGCACAACCGGCCGGGCGCGGACGCGGTCCCCTTCGAGGAGACGCTGCTGCGCCTGGCCGGGTGACGTGCCGGAGAGGACGGGGCGATTCCGGCCCCGTCCTCCGCGGTCCGGGTGCGACGGGTGGGTCCGGCGCCGTCCCGCGCGGTCCGGGTGCGACGGGTGATTCCGGCGCCGTACTGCGCGGTGTGGGTGCGGGCGGGGCCGTGGTCGCGTACCTATGGAGGGCACCGCGTCGCCGCGACCCGACGGAGAGCCATGACCGACGCCGACCCCCAGGCCCCCGCCCCGGCCGATCCCCCGGATCGCGCCCCCGCCACGGCTGGTCCCCCAGACCCTTCCGCCGCCCCCGCCGCTCCCCTGGCCCGGGCCGCCACCCTGCTGCGCCGCCCCAAGCTCTGGGTGGTCCCCACCGTCCTCAGCGGACTCCTCGCCCTGCTGCTCTCGCTGCTCTACATGGGCGGCATCGTCAACCCGCAGGGCGACCTGAAGGATCTGCCGATCGCGCTGGTCAACGGCGACACCGGCAAGCCGCTGCCCGGCCAGGAGCAGAACCTGGGCACGCAGATCACCCGGTCGATCCTCGCGGACACGTCCAGCGACAAGGCCGAGTGGCGGCGGCTGAGCCGGGCCGAGGCCCAGGACGAGCTGGACACCGGCAAGGTCTACGGCGCCCTCGTCATCCCGGCCGACTTCACCGACTCGGTCGCCGCGCTCACCACCACCGGCGCCGCCGAACGGCCGACGATCACCGTGCTCACCAACCCCGGCAAGGGCAGCCTCGGTTCGTCCCTCGCCAGCCAGATCAGCACCCAGGCGGCGCATCAGGCCTCGCAGAGCATCGGTGAGCAGCTCGTCCAGGCCGCCCCGCGGGCCACCGCGACGGACAAGCTGCTGCTCGCCGACCCGGTGAACGTCACTCCCCAGGTCGGCCACCCCCTCGGCGACCACAGCGGGCTCGGCCTGACCGCGTTCTACTACACGCTGCTGCTGGTGCTGGCCGGCTTCATGGGCGCCAACGTCATCAGCAACGGCGTCGACACCTCGCTCGGCTACGCCGACAACGAGATCGGCCCCTGGCACACCCGGCTGCCCACCGTGCCGATCAGCCGCACCCAGACACTGCTGCTGAAGATGGCGATGACCGCGGGCATCACCCTCGTCACCGTCTCCCTGGTGATGCTGGCCTGCGTCACCCTCCTCGGCATGGACGCGACCCATCTGCCGCTGCTGTGGATCTACTCGTACTGCGCGTCACTGGCCGTCGGCATCGGCGTGCAGGCCATCAACGCGGCGTTCGGCGGCATCGGACAGCTGGTGTCCATGTTCGTGTTCATCGTCCTCGGCCTGCCGTCCTCGGGCGCCACCGTCCCGCTCCAGGCGGTCCCCGGCTTCTACCGGTTCCTCTCCCACTTCGAGCCCATGCGCCAGCTCAGCGACGGCGTCCGCGCGATCCTCTACTTCGACGCCCGCGGCGACGCGGGCCTGAGCCGCTCCTGGCTGATGATCGCGATCGGCACCGCGGTGGGACTGCTGTTCGGCTACACGATGACCCTCTACTACGACCGCAAGGGCCACCGCCGCCTCACCCCGCAGCCCGCGTGAGGCTCAGCCCTCGACCAGCCGGGCGAGGTTGGCCAGCGCCATCCGCGTGCCCTCCTCGTTCTGGTCGGCGGGCACGGCGTCGGGAATCCCCTCGTGCAGGACGACGACCTCCGTGCCGCCGTCCACCTCGGTGAGCGTGGTCGTCATGGTCATCGTGCCGCGCAGGCCGGGGTCCCCGGTCTCGAACTCGAACTCCTCGACGACCAGTTCGTCCGGTACCAGCCGGAGGAACCTGCCGTGGTACGTGTCGGTGTGCGAGCCGGACTTGCCGGTGCCGGTCGGCACGTCATAGGTCAGCGAGATCCGGAACGCACCTCCCTCGCGGGCCTCGAAGGTGTGGACCTCGCTGCTCATCCCGTCGGGCACGCGCCATCGCGCGAGCGCGTCGGCGTCCACGAGCATCCGGTAGACGGCCGCGCGGGGCGCCTTCATGTGCCATGACATCCGCGTCGCGTACATGCGCCCACCCTGCTCCCGGCTGCAACCTTGTCGCAACCTCCCCTGTGGTGCGCTGGGGCGTATGGATGAGGAGATCCCGCGCGTCGAGCTCACCCCCGCCGCCGCCGACCTGCTGCGCCGACTGCGCGAGGCGCACGGCCCGCTGATGTTCCACCAGTCCGGCGGCTGCTGCGACGGCAGCGCCCCGATGTGCTACCCCGAGGGCGAGTTCCGCACCGGCGGCTCGGACGTGCTGCTCGCGGAGCTGGAGGTCGAGGGCGTCGAGGAACCGGTGACGTTCTGGATGTCCCGCAGCCAGTACGCGGTCTGGAGCCACACCCGCCTCATCGTGGACGTCGTCGAGGGCCGCGGCAGCGGCTTCTCCCTGGAGGCGCCCGAGGGCGTACGGTTCCTCATCCGCTCACGCCTGGTCGCCCCCCAGTAGTCCCCCGTACGGCCCTCGCCGTCTGGTGCACCCCCCTTGGGCCCTGGGACAGTTGACGGGACCTCAGGGGGGACTGTGACGCATCGTCGAACCGGGTTCCGGGCGGGCAGACGGGTACTGACACTTCTCACGGCGTTCGGCGCGCTGGCCGGTGCGGCCCTGACGGGGGCGGCACCGGCCGGTGCCGTGCAGGACGCCGCCGTGCCGGTCGCTTCGGGTGTCACGTACCAGGAGTACGACCTCCAGGCGGCCAAGGGTCCGACGCGCATCCATGTGATCCGGGCCGACCTGCGCGATCCGAAGGTGCGCCTGGACCTGCTGTATCCCGGTGCGGTGGCCGCGCGGGCGCCGGTCTCCCAACTCGCCGACGCCCAGGGCGCGGTGGCCGGGGTCAACGGCGACTTCTTCAACATCACCGAGACCCAGCACCCCGGCGTCGAGGCGACCGGGGCGAGTGTGGGGCCGGCGATCGCGAGCGGGCACCCCCTCAAGGCGGCGGTACCGGACGGCCAGCGGTTCGGCCCCGCGCTGCCGCCCGGCACCTCGACCCGGGACGTGCTCGGCATGGGCGTGGACCGCCGGGTCCGGCTCGACGCCGTGACCCTGACCGGGACCATCGGCACCTGGGAGAACCGGCTGCCGCTGGGCGGGCTCAACCAGTACGCCCTGCCGGTGGGTTCGGTCGGCGCCTACACCAGCGCCTGGGGCGGAGCCTCCCGGCTGCGCGCCACCTGCGGCACGGACACCGACCGAGCCGCCCCGTGCAGCACGGACACCTACGAGGTGACGCTCCGCCGGGGCAAGGTGGTGGCGACGGCCGACACCCCGGGCAGCGGGCCCATCGCCGACGGGACGACCGTCCTCGTCGGCCGGGAGGGCGGCGCGCAGCAGTTGCGGAAACTGTCCGTGGGAGCACTCGTACGGGTACGGCAACGGCTGGTGGCGACCGCGAGCCGGGTTCCGTACCGCTTCGCCGTCGGCGGCTATCCGGTCCTGACGGACGGGGCGCCGTTGCCCGGGCTGGACGCGACGACCTCGGCGGTGCGGACCGCCGTGGGCGTCTCGGACGGCGGCCGGCGGGTGCTGCTGCTCGCGGTGGACGGGGCGGCGCCTTACCGCACCGGTCTGACGATCGCCGAAGTGGCGGACACTCTGCGCGACTTGGGCGCGGCCGACGGCTTCAGCCTGGACGGCGGTGGCTCGTCGACGCTGGTCGCCCGTGCCCCCGGCGCGACCGCCGTGACGGTACGCAACCACCCCACGGGCGGCGCGGAACGCCCCGTCCCGAACGGCATCGGGGTCTTCTCGACGAACTGAGCCTCAGGGGCGGAGGCTGCTCACGATGTCGGCGGTCGCCGTCAGACCGCTGCTGATGGTGGGCGCGATGCTCGTGCCGGCCAGAAAGAACCCGAGCAGCGCGCACACCAGGGCGTGGGAGACCTTCAGCCCGCCGTTGCGCAGGAAGATCACCGCCAGGACCAGAAGCAGCAGCACCACCGAGATGGAAATCGCCATCGTCAACCTCCTCCGCCACGCCGTCCCGTCCGGTTCACGGCGTTCGGCCGTAAGTGTGGCGTAGCGGAGGGTTCGTCCGGGCGGCTGACCTGTCCGCCGAACGTGTGGTTTCCCGGGTTATCGACGGGCGTCGAGGAAGGCCTCCAGGCCCGCCAGGTCGTCGGTGTTGAGGTAGTCGACGCCTGCGTCGAGGAGTTCACCCCACAGCGCGTCGCGGGCGGGTCCGGCCAGGTCCGGGGTGGCCCAGAAGCGCACCTGTTGCCCGCGCGCGTGGGCCGCGTCGACGATGCCGTGCAGCCTCTGCCGCTCGGCGTCGGGGAAGGCGCCGACGCCCTGCCAGGTGAAGTTGAGCGTCCAGTTGTCGCTGATCAGCGAGATGAAGGAGGCGGGTGCCGCGCTGCCGAGGTCGGTGAGGCGGCCGTCGTAGAAGGCGCGTCGTACGGTCTGCGCCTCCATGGGCGTACGGGCGGCACGGTCACCGGAGATGACGGCGGTGACGGGCCCGGGGAACACCCGGCCGTGGGCGTAGGTCGTGAACAGGTGCTTGTACCGCCGCAGATGGCGGTCCAGCTCCAGATACGTGGACGAGCCCTCGGTCTTGATGTCGATGAGCAGCTGGAGCGGCCGGCGCCAACCGCGGTACACCGAGCCGTGGTTGGCCTTCACCCGGGCGGCGAGCGGGTCGAGGTAGAGGGACTCCAGGGTGCGGGTCGGGTCGAGGTCGTCGACGGTGTGGCCGATGAGGAGCTGGTCGCCGACGAGGAAGATGTCGGCCTCGACGCTGCCGAAGCGGTGGTCGAGGGCGTCGAACAGCGGCCGGGGATGCTCGTAGTCGTTGTGGGCGTGGGCCCGCCACAACGGCCGTGGCCGGTGCTTCTGTTCGCCCGCGAGCGCCGGTGCGGCGGGCAGGGCGACCGCGCCCGCGAGGGCGGCGCCGATGGTGGTGAGGGCTCTGCGACGGGTGGTGAGGGCCATGCTCTGCCTCCCTTTGGGGCGGTACGAGACATGGGCGAGTATGCGGTCGCGGGGCCGTCAATAGGCATGCCCGTGACAGGAGTTGGCCGGACTGCCGCTGTGCGTTCACCGGGCCCGCCCGGGGCGCACGAAAAAGCCCGCCCCAGGTGGGGCGGGCTTTGTCCGGTGAACGTCAGGGGGCCTGCAGGTCCACGAGTTCGGCCAGGGCCGCGCGGTGGGCGCCCGCGGTGCCGTACGCGATCGAGTCGGACTTGGCCCGCTTCAGGTAGAGGTGGATCGGGTGCTCCCACGTCATGCCGATACCGGCGTGCAGCTGGAGCGCCTCCTCGGCGGCGCGCACCGCGACCGGCGCCGCGTAGGCCTGCGCGACGGCGACCGCCACGTCGGCGTCCGTCCCGGTGGCGAGCGCGTCGGCGGCGTTGCGCGCGGCGGCCCGGAGGTTGACGACCTCCAGCCACACCTGGGCGAGCCGGTGCTTGAGCGCCTGGAAGCCACCGACCGGCCGGTTGAACTGCTTGCGCTCCTTGAGGTAGCGCACGGTCTCGGTCAACACCCAGTCCGCGACGCCGAGTTGCTCGGAGGCGAGCAGTCCGGCCCCGGCCCGCAGGGCGCGGCGCACGGCGGGCTCGGCGTCCCCGAGGAGCCGTCCGGGGGCGCCGTCCAGGGTCACGGTGGCGAGCGGCCTGGTGAGGTCGAAGGACACCTGCGGGGTGACGGTCGCGTCGGCGGCGTCCACCGCGTACAGCCCGCCGTCGTCCGCCGGTACGAGCAGCACATCGGCGACCGCCGCGTCCGCGACGCCGGTCAACTCCCCGTGCAGGGCCCCGCCTTCATGCCGTACGACCTGGTAGGCGCCGCCCGCGGCGACGTTCAGGGCGACGGCGAGGGCGCCGATCCTCCGCCCCGCCGCCAGCTCGGCGAGCAGCCCCTCGTGGCCGACCTCCAGCAGGGCCTCGGTGGCGACGACGGCGCTGGTGAGGTAGGGCACGGGCGCCACGGCACGCCCCAGCTCCTCCAGAACCACGGCGGCTTCGCGGTGCGTGGCACCCTGGCCGCCCTGAGCCTCCGGCACCAGCAGGCCCGCGAGGCCCATGCCGTCGGTGAGCGCCTTCCAGGCGGCGAGGTCGTGCGGGGCGTCCGACTCGGTGCGGGCGATGACGCCGGGGGCGTCGCAGTGGTCGGCGAGCAGGTCCCGTACGGCGGACCGCAGGGCCTCTTCCTCCTCCGAGTACAGCAGGTCGCTCATCGGGCCAGGTCCTTCCATGCGACGTCCTTGTCGGTGCGCGGCTCGGACGGCAGGCCCAGAACGCGCTCGGCGACGATGTTCAGCAGGACCTCGCTGGTCCCGCCCTCGATGCTGTTGCCCTTGGAGCGGAGGTAGCGGTAGCCGGCGTCCCGGCCGACGAAGTCCACCAGTTCGGGCCGGCGCATGGTCCAGTCGTCGTACAACAGCCCTTCCTCGCCCCGGAGTTCGACCTCCAGGCCGCTGATCTCCTGGTTGAGGCGGGCGAAGGCGAGCTTCATGCCGGCGCCCTCGGGTCCTGGCTGGCCCAACGCGAGCTGCTGGCGCAGGCGTTCGCCGGTGAGGCGGGCGACCTCGGCGTCGACCCAGAGCGTGAGCAGCCGCTGGTGGAGGTCGTGGGTGCGCAGTTCGGGGCGCTCGCGCCAGGTCTTCGAGACCGGCCCGATCATGCCGCCCTCGCGGGGCAGGCGCATGCCGCCGATCGCGACGCGTTCGTTGTTGAGCGTGGTCTGCGCGACCTTCCAGCCGTCGCCGATCGCGCCGAGGCGGCGGGAGTCGGGGATGCGGACGTCGGTGAGGAAGACCTCGTTGAACTCGGCCTCGCCGGTGATCTGGCGCAGCGGCCGGACGTCGACACCGGGGTCGGTCATGTCGCACAGGAAGTAGGTGATGCCCGCGTGCTTGGGCACGTCCGGGTCGGTGCGGGCGATGAGGATGGCCCAGCGGGCGTTGTGCGCGCTGGACGTCCACACCTTCTGCCCGTTCACCACCCAGTCGCCGTCGCCCTCGCGGACGGCCCGGGTGCCGAGCCCGGCCAGGTCGGAGCCGGCGCCGGGCTCGCTGAAGAGCTGGCACCAGACCTCCTCGCCGGTCCACAGAGGCCGCAGAAAGCGCTGCTTCTGCTCGTCCGTGCCGTACTTGAGGATGGTCGGCGCGGCCATGCCGAGGCCGATGCCGTTGCGCCGGGGGTCGTTGTCGGGGGCGCCCGCGGCCTCCAGCTCGGCGTCCACGACGGCCTGGAGGGAGCGTGCGGTGCCGAGTCCGCCGAGGCCCTCGGGGTAGTGCACCCACGCCAGGCCGGCGTCGAAGCGGGCCCGCAGGAAGTCCAGGCGGTCGGTCGTGGCGGGCGGGTGGGCGGCCAGCAACTCCGCCGCGCGGCGCTTGAGTTCGGCTGCGTCGATCATGCGGTGGCTCCCTTGCTGAGGGCGGGGACGACGGCGACCCGGCCGGTGGTCACGCCGTCACCGACGCGCTGCACGGCGGCCGCGGCCTCCGCCAGCGGCACCCGCTCGCTCACCAGCGGTTTGATGGCACCCCGGGCGGCGAGTTCGGTGAGCTGCTCGTGGCAGTGCCGGACCAGCTTGGGGTTCTTGGTGTTGTACAGGCCCCAGTGCAGGCCCTGGATCGAGTAGTTCTTCACCAGGGCGTGGTTGAGGCCGGGGCTGGGGATGGTCCCGCTGGCGAAGCCGACGACCACGATCCGCCCCTCGAAGGCGACGACCTTCGTGGACTGGGTGTAGGCGTCGCCGCCGACCGGGTCGTAGATCACGTCGGCGCCCCGCCCGCCGGTGGCCTCCTTGACCGCGGCGACGACGTCCTCGGCACGCCGGTCGATCACGACGTCACAGCCCAGCTCCCGGGCCACGGCGGCCTTGTCGGCCCCGCCGACGACACCGATCACCTTGGCGCCGGCGGCCTTGCCGAGCTGCACGGCCGCGCTGCCGACCCCACCGGCGGCGGCGTGGACGAGCAGCGTCTCCCCGGCCTCCAGGTGGGCCCGCCGGTGCAGACCGAACCATCCCGTCTGGTAGCCGATGTGCAGCGCGGCGGCCTCGGCGTCGTCCAGCGAGTCGGGCGCGGGCAGCAGAGCGGCGGCGTCCGCGACGGCGTACTCGGCGAAACCGCCGTACGGCAGCGCGGGGTTGGCGAGCACCCGGCGCCCGTCCTCGGTCTCGCCGCAGATCTCCACGCCCGGCGTGAACGGCAGCGGTGGCCTGACCTGGTAGTGGCCGCGGCACATCAGCACGTCCGGGAAGTTGATGTTCGCGGCACGCACCTTCAGCAGGACCTGGCCGTCGCCGGGCGTGGGCGTCTCGACGTCCGCGAGCCGCATCACCTCACCCGGCTCACCGTTCTCGTGCACTTGCCATGCCTGCATGCGATGCCTCCACGCGACTACGTCGTACGACCTGGGGTAGTCGCATACTAAGCGGTCGCTTGCCGATCAGGGAACAGTAGCGTGCGTCACGACTGCGCCGACCGCTTCGGCTTCGCCCGTACGTGCATCCGCTCCCCCTGCGGCCCGAACAGACTCAGGAACTCCGCCGGGCCTTCCCCCGTCGATCCGAACCAGTGCGGCACCCGGGTGTCGAACTCGGCGGCCTCCCCGGCGCTCATCACCACGTCGTGGTCACCGAGCACCACCCGTAGCCGCCCTGCCAGCACGTACAACCACTCGTAGCCCTCATGGGTACGAGGTTCGGGCTCCTCGTTCCGCTGCGGCACCAGCACCTTGTAGGCCTGGAGACCGCCCGGCTGCCGGGTCAGCGGCCAGTAGGTACGCCCGTGCCGCACCAGCGGCGCGGTCCGCACCCGCGGATCCCCCACCGGCGGCGTCCCGACCAGCTCGTCGAGCGGCACCTGATGGGCCTGCGCGATCGGCAGCAGCAGCTCCAGGCTGGGCTTGCGCAGCCCCGACTCCAGCCGGGACAGCGTGCTGACGGAGATGCCGGTGGCCTCCGACAGCCCCGCGAGGGTCACCTCCCGCTCCTTCCGGATCCGGCGCAGCCGGGGCCCCACATCCGCGAGGACCCCCTCGACATCTTCATCGGTACTCATGCCCGTATTGCAGAATCAGCAAAGACGTTTGTCAATCCCGCACCGGCGGAGCGACCGTGGCGGCATGACGGACACCCACGCATACGAAGTGATCGTGATCGGTGGCGGCGCGGCCGGTCTCTCCGCGGCTCTGGTCCTGGGACGGGCGCGGCGCCGGACGCTGGTCGTCGACGCGGGCGAGCCCCGCAACGCGCCCTCGGCCCACATGCAGGGATATCTCTCCCGGGACGGCATGTCCCCGGCCGAGTTCCTCGCCATCGGCCGCGAGGAGATCGCCCGGTACGGCGTCGAGCTCGTCCGGGACCGGGTGGTCGACGTCTCCCAGGGCTTCGGCGTGACGCTGGCGAGCGGCCGCACCCTGCGCGCCCGCCGCCTGGTGATCGCGACCGGCCTCAAGGACGAGCTGCCCGCGGTCCCCGGCGTCGCCGAGCGCTTCGGCAAAGACGTCCTGCACTGCCCGTACTGCCACGGCTGGGAGGTCCGCGACCAGGCCTTCGGCGTCCTGGCCACGAGCCCACTGAGCGTGCACCAGGCACTGATGGTGTCCCAGTGGTCGAAGGACGTGACGCTCTTCCTGCACACGGTCACGGAGGCCGACCTGTCGGACGACGACCTGCGCAGGCTCGCCGCGGCGGGCGTGAAGGTGGTGCCGGGTGAGGTCGAGAGGCTGCGGATCGAGGACGACCGGCTGACGGGCGTACAGCTGGCCGATGGCACGACCCACGCCCGCGAGGTGCTGTTCACCGCACCCCGCGCCGTCCCGCAGAACGATCTGCCGGCCCAGCTGGGCGCCGAGCTGAACGAGACCCCGTTCGGCGCGTACCCCGTGGTCGACGCGACGGGACGGACGACGGTTCCCGGCGTGTGGGCGGTGGGCAACGCGATGGGCTTCGGCGAACAGGTGATCAACGCGGCGGCAGGCGGCTACCGGGCCGGGGCCACGATCAACGGGGATCTGCTGATGGCCGACCTCGACGCAACCCCCTAGGGGCGCGGGGAACTGCGCGACCAGCCACAACCGACCCGCAGCCGAAAGACAACCTGTCCTCGGCGTGCAACGCTGAACGCATGCTTCTAGCCCGGCTGGCCCAGGTCTCCCAACAGGTCGCCACAACCTCTGCGCGCTCGAAGAAGACCGCGCTGCTCGCCGACCTGTTCCGCGAGGCCGAACCGGACGACGTGCCGATCGTCATCCCGTATCTGGCGGGACGGCTGCCTCAGGGACGGCTGGGGGTGGGCTGGAAGGTGCTGAGCCGTCCGGTCCCCCCGGCAGCAGAGCCGAGCCTCACCGTCGCCGCGGTGGATGCCCTGCTCACCGAGCTCGGCAAGGTGTCGGG
Organism: Streptomyces sp.; assembly: GCA_013361925.1. Classification (GTDB taxonomy): domain Bacteria; phylum Actinomycetota; class Actinomycetes; order Streptomycetales; family Streptomycetaceae; genus Streptomyces. The sequence goes on from JABFXD010000988.1 coordinate 10,455, forward strand.
CCCCGGCTCCCAGGCCGAACGGACCCGACTCGTCGGCGAGTTGATGGGCGCATCCACCACCGAAGAGCAACGCTTCCTGCTCGGCCTGCTCAGCGGTGAGGTACGCCAGGGCGCCCTGGACGCGGTCGCCACCGAGGGGCTCGCGCAGGCAACGGACGCACCACCCGCCGACGTCCGCCGCGCGGTGATGCTCGCCGGCTCCCTCCAGACCGTCGCCGAGGCGCTGCTCGCGGACGGCCCCGAGGCCCTCGACCGTTTCCGTCTCACGGTCGGCCGGCCGGTCCTGCCGATGCTGGCGCACAGCGCCTCCTCCGTCGCCGAGGCGGTCGAGAAGCTGGGCGGGTGCGCGGTCGAGGAGAAGCTGGACGGCATCCGCGTCCAGGTGCACCGGGACGGCGACACCGTTCGCGTGTACACCCGCACCCTCGACGACATCACCGACCGTCTGCCCGAAGTGACAGCCGCCGCACAGCAGTTGAAGGGCGAGCGGTTCATCCTCGACGGTGAGGTCATCTCCTTCGACGCCGCCGGGCGGCCCCGCTCGTTCCAGGAGACGGCGGGGCGGGTCGGCTCGCGGGTGGACGTGGCCACGGCCGCCGAACAGGTCCCCGTCTCCCCCGTCTTCTTCGACGCCCTGTCCGTCGACGACCACGACCTCCTCGACCTCCCGTTCGCCGAGCGGCACGCGGAGCTGGCCCGGCTCGTCCCCGAACCGATGCGGGTGCGCCGGACGCTGGTGTCCGGCGCCGAGGACGTCAGCGCCGCGGAGTCCTTCCTCGCCGAGACGCTGGAGCGCGGTCACGAGGGCGTGGTGGTGAAGTCCCTCGACACCCCCTACAGCGCGGGCCGGCGCGGCGCGTCCTGGCTGAAGGTCAAGCCCGTCCACACCCTCGACCTGGTCGTCCTGGCCGCCGAGTGGGGCCACGGCCGCCGCACCGGCAAGCTCTCCAACCTGCACCTGGGGGCACGGCGGGAGGACGGCTCGTACGCGATGCTCGGCAAGACGTTCAAGGGCATGACCGACGCGATGCTGGCCTGGCAGACCGAGCGGCTCCAGGAGCTGGCCACCGGAACCGACGGGTACGTGGTGACCGTACGGCCCGAGCTCGTCGTCGAGATCGCCTACGACGGTCTTCAGCGCTCCACCCGCTACCCGGCCGGCGTCACCCTGCGTTTCGCCCGTGTGGTGCGCTATCGCGAGGACAAGCGGCCGGAGGAGGCGGACACGGTGGAGACGCTGCTGGCCGCGCATCCCGAGGTCAGCCCATGAGGACCAGCGCCGGTCTGCTGCTCTTCCGGCACACCGGCGACGGCGTCGAGGTGCTGCTCGGTCACATGGGCGGCCCGTTCTTCGCGCGCCGAGACGCCGGGGCCTGGACCGTGCCGAAGGGCGAGTACGCACCCGACGAGGAGCCGGCCTGGGACGCCGCCCGGCGTGAGTTCCAGGAGGAGCTGGGGCTGCCGCCGCCCGACGGGAACGCCGTATCCCTCGGCGAGGTGAAGCAGTCGGGCGGCAAGCTCGTCACCGTCTGGGCGGTCGAGGCCGACCTCGATCCGGCGACCGTCGTCCCGGGCACGTTCCGCATGGAGTGGCCGCCGAGATCGGGGCAGGAGCAGGAGTTCCCGGAGCTGGACCGGGTGGCCTGGTTCTCCCTCGCGCGTGCTCGCGAGGTGATCGTGAAGGCGCAGGCCACGTT
>JABFXD010000827.1 GCA_013361925.1 Streptomyces sp.
GCCTGCTGTGAGGTTGCCATAAACGTGGCCGTGACCGGCTGTGAGGGGGGTGTTGGGTAGGGTCGGCGGCGATGCACACGACGATGTCCAAGACCCTGATCGTCACGAACGACTTCCCGCCCAGGCCGGGCGGTATCCAGGCGTTCCTGCACAACATGGCGTTGCGCCTCGATCCCGAGCGGCTCGTGGTCTACGCCTCGACCTGGAAACGCGGCCGGGAGGGCGTAGCGGCCACGGCCGCCTTCGACGCCGAGCAGCCCTTCACCGTCGTACGCGACCGTACGACGATGCTCCTGCCGACGCCCGCGGCCACGCGTACGGCGGTCGGACTCCTGCGGGAACACGGCTGCACGTCGGTGTGGTTCGGGGCGGCGGCACCCCTCGGGCTGATGGCGCCCGCGCTGCGCAGGGCGGGGGCCGAGCGGCTGGTGGCCACGACCCACGGGCACGAGGCGGGGTGGGCGCAGCTGCCCGCCGCGCGGCAGTTGCTGCGCCGGATCGGGGAGGGCACGGACACGATCACCTACCTCGGGGAGTACACGCGGTCGCGGATCGCCACGGCGCTGACGCCGGAGGCCGGCTCGCGGATGGTGCAGCTGCCGCCGGGCGTGGACGAGAAGACCTTCCACCCGGGGTCGGGCGGTGACGTGGTGCGGGCACGTCTCGGGCTCGCCGACCGTCCGGTGGTGGTGTGCGTCTCGCGGCTGGTGCCGCGCAAGGGGCAGGACACGCTGATCCTGGCGATGCCGCGGATCCTTCTGAAAGAGCCCGAGGCCGTGCTGCTGATCGTGGGGGGCGGGCCGTACGAGAAGGAGCTGCGCCGGCTGGCGCACGAGACCGGTGTCGCCGACTCCGTGCGCTTCACCGGGGCGGTGCCCTGGTCCGAGCTGCCCGCGCACTACGGCGCCGGGGACGTGTTCGCGATGCCGTGCCGCACGCGGCGGGGCGGGCTTGACGTCGAGGGGCTCGGGATCGTGTACCTGGAGGCCTCCGCGACCGGGCTGCCGGTCGTCGCCGGGGACTCCGGGGGAGCGCCGGACGCCGTGCTCGACGGGGAGACCGGGTGGGTCGTGCGGGGCGGCTCGGTGGAGGACTCCGCCGAGCGGATTCTGGCGCTCCTGGGCGATGCCGAGCTGCGCCGGCGGATGGGGGAGCGGGGGCGGGCCTGGGTGGAGGAGAAGTGGCGATGGGACCTGCTGGCAGAAAAGTTGAAGACGTTGCTCTAGCCGTCTAGGCGGAACCGAATAATCCGCACATGCTGCGCGCATGACAGCAAAACTGATGCAGCGTCAGCTGACGAGACGTCAAATCCTGGGCATGGTGGCCCTCCAGACCGCCGCCGCCTCTGGTCTCACCCGCATCGGTCTCGAGTCGGCGTCGGCCGTGGAACCGGCCGCCGTCGACAACGCCCCGGCCATCGTGGTCGGTTCGGGCTACGGCGCCGCCGTGGCCGCCCTCCGCCTCGGTCAGGCCGGCATCCGCACGCTCATGATCGAGATGGGCCGGCTCTGGAACACCGCCGGCTCCGACGGCAAGGTCTTCTGCTCCACCGCCAACCCGGACCAGCGCTCCATGTGGTTCCGCACCCGCACCGAGGCCCCGCTGGCCACCTTCCTGTGGCTGGACGTCGTCAACAAGGACATCAGCGCCTACCCCGGCGTCCTGGACCGGGTGCGCTTCGCCAACATGTCCGTGTTCGTGGGACGCGGCGTCGGCGGCGGCTCCCTGGTCAACGGCTGTATGGCGGTGACCCCGCTGAAGTCGTACTTCGCCGAGCAGTTCCCGACCGTCGACGCCGACGAGATGTACGGCACGTACTTCCCGCGGGCCAACTCCATGCTCGGCGTCAACACCGTCGACCCCACCTGGTTCGAGTCGACGGAGTGGTACCGCTTCTCGCGGATCTCCCGCAAGCACGCCCAGAACACCGGCCTGAAGACCACCTTCGTGCCCAGCACCTACGACTTCGCCTACATGCAGAAGGAGGCGGCCGGTACGGCGACCAGGTCGGCGCTCGCCCAGGAGGTCATCTACGGCAACAACCACGGCAAGAAGAGCCTCGACAAGACGTATCTCGCCGCCGCGCTCGGCACCGGGAACGTCACCATCACCACCATGGAGCGGGTGCGGGCCATCAGCCGGGCGAGCGACGGTTCGTACGTCCTGACCGCCGACCGCATCAACGACGCCGGCGCGGTCGTCGAGACCAAGCAGTACCGCTGCACCTACCTGTTCCTCGGCGGCGGCAGCCTCGGCACCACCGAACTCCTCGTCCGCGCCCGGGACACGGGCACCCTGCCCGCCCTGGACGCGAGCGTCGGCGCCGGCTGGGGACCCAACGGCAACACCATGCTCGGCCGGGCCAACCACCTGTGGGACACGGTCGGGGCCAACCAGTCGACCATGCCGGTCATGGGCATCGACGACTGGGCCAACACCGCCAACCCGGTCTTCGCCGAGATCGCTCCTTTACCCACGGGTCTGGAGCACTGGGTGAGCCTCTATCTGGCGATCACCAAGAACCCGTCGCGGGCCGCGTTCACGTACGACAGCGCCACCGACGGCGTGAAACTGAGCTGGACGGCCGCCCAGAGCGCGGTGTCCTCGGGCATGGCCAAGAAGCTCTTCGACCGCATCAACTCGGCCAACTCCACCATCTACCGCTACGACCTGTTCGGCTCGTCCAACAAGGTCTTCGCCGACGACTTCACCTACCACCCGCTGGGCGGCTGCGTGTTGGGCAAGGCCACCGACAACTACGGCCGCGTGAAGGGGTACTCGAAGCTCTACGTCACCGACGGCTCGCTCGTGCCCGGATCGATCGGCGTCAACCCGTTCGTGACGATCACCGCGCTCGCGGAACGGACGATGGCGCGGGTCCTCGTGGAGGACACCGCGCCATGACGTTCTTCCAGAAGGCCCGCTACTTCTGGTAGAGCGCCTCGATCTCGTCCGCGTAGTCCTTCGCCACCACGTTGCGCTTGAGCTTCAGGGACGGCGTCAGGTGGCCCGACTCCTCCGTGAACTGGGAGGACAGAATGCGGAACTTCCGCACCGATTCCGCCTTCGACACCGCGGCGTTGCCGTCGTCGATCGCGGCCTGGACGGCAGCGTTCAGGTCCGCGTCCCCGGCCAGCGACGCCGCGGTGGAACCCGCCGGCTTGCCGTGCTCCTCGGCCCAACGGCCCAGGAACTCCTCGTCGATGGTGATCAGCGCGCCCACGAAGGGCCGCCCGTCGCCGACGACCATGCACTCCCCGACCAGCGCATGGGCGCGGATCCGGTCCTCGATCACGGCCGGGGCGACGTTCTTGCCGCCCGCGGTGACGATGATCTCCTTCTTGCGGCCGGTGATCCTGAGGTAGCCGTCCTCGTCGAGGGTGCCGATGTCACCGGTGTGGAACCAGCCGTCGGCCAGCGCCTCGGCGGTCGCGGCCTCGTTGTTCCAGTAGCCCTTGAACAGGTGCTCGCCGTGCAGCAGCACCTCGCCGTCGTCGGCGATGCGGACCACCGAGCCCGGCAGCGGCTGCCCGACCGTGCCGATCTTCTGCCGGTCCCAGGGGTTGAACGCGGTGGCCGCGCAGGACTCGGTCAGGCCGTAGCCCTCCAGGACCGTGAAGCCGATGCCGCGGAAGAAGTGGCCGAGCCGCTCGCCCAGCGGGGCGCCGCCGGAGATGGCGTACTCGCCCTTGCCGCCGAGGACCGCGCGCAGCTTGCTGTAGACCAGCTTGTCGAAGGTCTTGTGCTTGATCTTCAGACCGAGGGACGGGCCCGAGGGGGTGTCCAGCGCCTTGCTGTACGCGATCGCGGTGTCGGCGGCCTTGTCGAAGATCTTGCCCTTGCCGTCGGCCTGCGCCTTGGCGCGCGCCGAGTTGTAGACCTTCTCGAAGACACGCGGGACGCCCAGGATCAGCGTCGGCCGGAACGAGGCCAGCTCGTCCGTGAGGTTCTTGATGTCCGGGACCATGCCCAGCTTGATCGGCGCCATCATCGGCGCGACCTGCACGAGCCGTCCGAAGACGTGCGCGAGCGGCAGGAAGAGCAGGACCGAGCACTCACCGGTGCGGAACAGCGGGCGCAGCCGCTCGACGACGTTGCCGCACTCGGCGAAGAAGCTGCGGTGGGTCAGCACACAGCCCTTGGGGCGGCCGGTCGTGCCGGACGTGTAGACGATGGTCGCCGGGTCGTCCGCCTTCGCCAGCGAGCTGCGCTCCTCGACGGCGGCGTCGCTGATGTCCTGGCCGAGCCGGCCCAGCTCCGCCACCCCGTCGGCCTCGATCTGCCAGACGTGCTTGAGGGCGGGCAGCTGGTCGCGCACCGACTCCACGGCGGCCGTGTGGTTGTCCAGCTCCACGACACAGGCGGTCGCGCCGGAGTCGGCGAGGATCCACTGGATCTGCTCGGGCGAGCTGGTCTCGTACACCGGCACGGTGACCGCGCCCGCGCTCCAGATCGCGAAGTCGAGCAGCGTCCACTCGTAGCGGGTCCGCGACATCAGGCCCACCCGGTCGCCGGGCTGCACACCCGAGGCGATGAGGCCCTTGGCGGCCGTGTGCACCTCCGCGAGGAAGGTCGTCGCCGTGACGTCCCGCCACTCGCCGTCGACCTTGCGGGCGATGACGGCGACGTCGGGATGCTGCGCGGCGTTTCTGCGGACGATGTCGGTGAGGTTTCCGTCCGCAGGGACCTCGTACAAGGCCGGAAGGCTGAACTCGCGCAAGACTGCTGCTCCTCATAAGGCGCCGGCGCCACGACGTTGTGCGATGCGACGGTGCGGGTCCAAGGCTCGGGCAGGTGCTCGCGGATTCACATGTTGAAATCCTGAGCACGACTGGACTGCCCGGACGTTACCCGCCGGTATGGCGTCTCCGACAGGGGGTCCCGGCGAGATGTTCGCTGCGTCACACGGATTGGTGTTTCTCAGCGCACAGTAGTCGAGGCGTTTGATGACTAGCCAGTAACCGCAGGTCCGGCCGCCACTGTTCACGTATGCCGCACACGCCTACCCTTGATCGTCATGGCACCCTCACCGCCCGGTAACCGCAGGACACGCGTACATGTGGTCAGCGACGTGCACGGCAACGCCCGTGACCTGGCCCGAGCCGGCGAGGGCGCGGACGCCCTGATCTGCCTGGGTGACCTGGTCCTCTTCCTCGACTACGCCGACCACTCCCGCGGCATCTTCCCCGACCTGTTCGGCACGGAGAACGCCGACCGCATCGTCGAACTGCGCACCGCCCGCCGCTTCGAGGAGGCCCGCGAGTTCGGCGCCCGCCTGTGGGCCGGGATCGGTACGGACCGGGCGAGCGCCATCGAGAAGGCCGTACGCAAGCAGTACGCCGAGATGTTCGCCGCGTTCCCGACACCGACGTACGCCACCTACGGCAATGTCGACATGCCGCCCCTGTGGCCGGAGTACGCCGGACCGGGCACGACGGTCCTCGACGGCGAGCGGGTGGAGATCGGCGGCCGGACCTTCGGCTTCGTCGGCGGCGGCCTGCGCACGCCCATGCGCACCCCGTACGAGATCAGCGACGAGGAGTACGCGGCCAAGATCGAGGCGGTCGGTGAGGTGGACGTGCTGTGCACCCACATCCCGCCGGAGGTGCCGGAGCTGGTCTACGACACCGTCGCGCGCCGCTTCGAGCGGGGCAGCCGGGCGCTGCTGGACGCGATCCGGCGCACCCGGCCCCGGTACGCGCTGTTCGGCCACGTCCACCAGCCCCTCGTCCGCCGGATGCGGATCGGGACGACCGAGTGCGTCAACGTCGGGCACTTCGCGGGGAGCGGGAAGCCGTGGGCGCTGGAGTGGTGAGTCCGTGCGCACGGTAGCCTTCACGCTGCACAGACGTGCGTACCACCCTTCCTCACCGGACCGTATCTGGAGGAGCCACGGCGATGGCGGAACACACCAGTTCGAGCATCACGATCGAAGCTGCGCCGGCCGACGTCATGGCCGTGATCGCCGACTTCGCCCGCTACCCGGACTGGACGGGTGAGGTGAAGCAGGCGGAGGTCCTCGCCACGGACGCATCCGGTCGCGCCGAGCAGGTACGGCTCGTCATGGACGCCGGCGCCATCAAGGACGACCAGGTGCTCGGCTACACCTGGACCGGGGAGAACGAGGTCTCCTGGACGCTGGTGAAGTCGCAGATGCTGCGCCAGCTGGACGGGTCGTACATCCTCAAGCCGGCCGGTACGGGGTCGACCGAGGTCACCTACCTCCTGACCGTCGACGTCAAGATCCCGATGCTGGGCATGATCAAGCGCAAGGCCGAGAAGGTCATCATCGACCGCGCGCTGGCCGGGCTGAAGAAGCGGGTGGAGTCGGGGTCGAAGTAGGGATTCACCGCCTGGGGATCTACCGTTCACTCCCATGCGCACCCTCCTGATCACCGGTCCCGGCGGCAGCGGTCGTACGACCCTTGCCGCCGCCACCGCGGTCGCCGCCGCCCGCGCGGGTGACCGGACCCTCCTCCTCAGCGGCGACCGGACCGACAGCCTCGGCGCGGTCCTGGGCGTGGCCACCGGGCCGGCGCCGGTCGAGGTCCGGGACGGGCTCACCGCCTGGCGCCCGGACGCCACCGCCGGGTTCCGGGACGACCTCGCCGGCTTCCAGGAGCGCGCCTCCTCCGTCCTCGACCTGCTCGGCGCCTCCCGCCTCGACCCCGAAGAGGTCACCCCGCTGCCGGGCGCCGAGGAGCTGACCTTCCTCCGTGCCCTGCGGGACGCGGCCCTGTCGGAGCGCCACGACCTCCTCGTCGTCGACCTGCCGCCCACCCCGCAGGCCCTCGCCCTGCTCGCCCTCCCCGAGGAACTGCGCCGCTATCTGCGCCGGCTGCTGCCGCCCGAGCGGCAGGCGGCGCGGGCGCTCAGGCCGATGCTGGGGCGGCTGGCCGGGGTGCCGATGCCGTCGGAGTGGCTGTACGAGACCACCGCGCGCTGGGACCTGGAACTCGCCGCCGTCGAGGCCGTCGTCGCCGACGCGAGGACCGCCGTACGCCTCGTCGCCGAGCCGGGCCCGGCCGGGGCCGACGCCGTCCGCGACGCCACGCTCGGGCTCGCCCTGCGCGGGCTGCGTCCCGACCACCTGGTCGCCAACCGGATCCTGCCCGACGCGCCCGCCGACAGCTGGCTCGCCGGCCCCGTCGCCCAGCAGCGCAAGACGCTGGAGGAGTGGCGGGAGTCGTACCGGGTCGTGGAGATCGCCCACCCCGGACAGGACCCGCGCGGCCTCGACGACCTCGAAGGGCTCGATGCGCCCGGTGCGCCGGAGACCTCCTCCCGGGTCGAGTGGCCGGTCGTGGACCGGCTGGCCGAGGACGGGGTGCTGGTGTGGCACGTGCCCCTGCCCGGCGCCATACGCGACGAGCTGGACCTCATCCGGCGCGGCGACGAACTCGTCGTCAGCGCCGGCCAGTTCCGGCGGATCGTGCCGCTGCCGTCCGCCCTGCGGCGCTGCACCGTCGCCGGGGCCGCGCTGCGGGACGGGGTGCTGTGTGTCCGGTTCGCGCCGGACCCGGAGCTATGGCCGCAGACACGGTGAATCCGGTACGGCCGTTCGGGTAACGTCGGAGAGACGAACCGTAGTCAGGAGTCCGTCATGAGCGAACAGCTCCCCCCGTCAGACGCCGCCGACGAGGCCGTGGACGAGGTTCGGGCCACCGACGCCGACGCCTGGGCGACGGCGTGCGCCGAGGACCTCGCCGAGGAGAAGGCCCGCCGCCGCGCCAGCTACGGTCCGCCGCCCGGCTCGGCCGCCGAGGAACTGCGCAAGCTCGTCGACGCCGTCACCGACAAGCTGTCCTCGATCCAGTCGCCGCTGTTCGGGGCGGTCGCCGGACCGGCCGCCCAGCAGGTGGTGCAGCAGGTCGTCCAGCAGGCCAAGGCCGCCGTCGAGCCCGTCATCGAACGCAACCCGGACGTCTTCGACCACCTGGCGGCCGCCGGCAACGAACTGCTGGCCGCCTACCGCTCCGCGGTCCAGGCCCAGGAACAACGCTGGACCGGCCGCGACCCCAAGCCCGGCGAGGGCGGCGAGGAGCCCGGTCCGGGAGAGCGCATCGACCTGGACTAGAGGCCCCTCGGGTACGGTGGGCCGTAGCGGGGCTCGACCGAAACTGAGGGATTCATGGGACTCACCATCGGCGTCGACATCGGCGGCACGAAGATCGCGGCCGGCGTGGTCGATGAGGAAGGCAACATCCTCTCGACCTTCAAGGTGCCGACCCCGGGCACGCCCGAGGGCATCGTGGACGCCATCGCCTCCGCCGTCGAGGGCGCACGCGCAGGTCACGAGATCGTCGGCGTGGGCATCGGAGCCGCCGGTTACGTCAACCGGCAGCGCTCGGAGGTCTACTTCGCGCCCAACATCGACTGGCGCAACGAGCCGCTGAAGGAGAAGGTCGAGGCCCGCGTCGGCCTCCCCGTCGTCGTGGAGAACGACGCCAACGCGGCCGCGTGGGGCGAGTACAAGTTCGGCGCCGGCAAGGGCCACCGCAACGTCATCTGCATCACGCTCGGCACCGGCCTCGGCGGCGGCATCATCATCGGCAACAAGCTGCGCCGCGGACACTTCGGCGTCGCCGCCGAGTTCGGCCACATCCGCATGGTGCCGGACGGGCTGCTGTGCGGCTGCGGTTCGCAGGGCTGCTGGGAGCAGTACGCCTCCGGCCGCGCCCTGGTCCGGTACGCCAAGCAGCGCGCCAACGCCACCCCGGAGCGCGCCGAGGTGCTGCTCGCACTCGGTGACGGTTCGCCCGACGGCATCGAGGGCAAGCACATCTCCGTCGCCGCCCGGCAGGGCGACCCGGTCGCCGTCGACTCCTACCGCGAGCTCGCCCGCTGGGCCGGCGCCGGCCTCGCCGACCTCGCCTCCCTCTTCGACCCGTCCGCCTTCATCGTCGGCGGCGGCCTCTCCGACGAGGGCGAACTGGTCCTCGACCCGATCCGCAAGTCGTACAAGCGCTGGCTGGTCGGCGGCAACTGGCGCCCGGTGGCCGATGTGATCGCGGCCCAGCTGGGCAACAAGGCGGGGATGGTCGGGGCCGCGGACCTGGCACGAGAGCCCGACCCGATCATGTAATCGGGCGGCTGGTTGATGCCCTCAGGGGCGCGGGGAACTGCGCGACAAGCCACGACGGCGGGCCAGTCGCGCACATACACCTCGCGCCCCGAGCTATTGGGCGCAAAAATCAACGACATGGCACCTGACGATTCCGCCCTCGTCCGAGTCCTCAGCTACAACGTCCGCTCCCTACGCGACGACACCGCCGCCCTGGCCCGAGTCATCAAGGCCTGCGCACCGGACCTCGTCCTCGTCCAAGAAGCCCCTCGCTTCTTCCGCTGGCGCAAGAAACTGGCCCGATTGGCCCGCGCCGCCGACCTTGTCATCCTCACCGGGGGTGCGACAGCAGCGGGCCCGGCCATCCTGTGCAATCTCCGCGCCACCGTAGAGCGCACAGAAGACGTCCTTCTCCCGCTCACACCGGCGCAGCACAGGCGCGGCTTCGCGACCGCCGTCGTCCGGTTCGGCACCGCCCGCCTCGGCGTCCTGAGCTGTCACCTCAGCCTCCAGAAGGACGAGCGCTACGAGCAGGCCGGCATGCTCCTCGACCGGCTCGCCGGCATGGGCGTGGAGCACGCCGTCGCGGGCGGCGACCTCAACGAACGCCCCGGCGGCCGGACGTTCCGCCGCCTCGCCGAGAACCTCCAGGACTGCTGGGCGACCGCCCCGCTCGGCGGCGAGCACACCTGGGTCCACAGCGAACCCCACCAGCGCATCGACGCGATCTTCGCCACGAAGGGCATCGAGGTGCTCGGCTGCGGGGTGCCGCCGGATCTCCCCGAGACAGACCTGAGGGCGGCCACGGACCATCTCCCGGTCCTGGCCACCCTCAAGGTGCCCGTGAGCTAGAGGACTCAGACGACCGCGCCCCGCCCGGGGTCCTCGTCCTCGTCCTCGTCCGTCCGCATCCGCGCCACCAGCGTCGCGAACCCGCCCAGGAAGCCGCCGATCCCGATGGTGGCGAGCCACCAGGTCATGTCCCAGCGCAGCAGTACCGCCAGCAGGAGGAGCAGCGGGCCGCCCAGCACCCCGAGCCATGCGAACCTGGCCGTGGTGTCGGCGGCGGGCAGCGGCGGCGGCTCCGGCGGGACGAAGTGGCCCTCGTCGTCCTCGTCGAAGTCGTCCTCGGTCGGCTCCGGCGCCGTGTAGTCACGCGGGCCGACGCCGGGCGCGAAGGCGACGGAGCTGCCCAGGGGCTTGGCCGGCGCCGGCTTCTCGTCCGCCTTCGGCTGCTCGGCGCCGGCCGCGTCGGCGTCCTTCCGGTCGGTGTCGGTGTCGTTGGTCTCCGGCTCCAGCAGCGCCAGGTCCTCCACCGACTTGAACGGCTTGGCGCCCGGCGGGTCCGGCGGCTCCTCGCCGTACCCGGCGACGATCGCCTCCCAGGCGGCGGTCTCGTCGAAGGGGACGTGCTGCTCCTCCGCGCCGAGTCCCTCGCGGTCGTCGCGGTTCTCCCAGTCCTCCCGGTCCTCGCGGTCCGAGTCGTACTCAGCCACGTACGGCCGTCCCTTCCTTGCTGCCGGTGCCGGCGGCGAGCCGGCCGATGAACGCGGCGCTCTCCTCGAAGATCCGCTCCGCATCGTGGTCCAACGTCGCGACGTGGTAGCTCTGTTCCAGCACGATCTCTGTTACGTCCGTCGAGGACACCCGGCTCAGCACGCGCGCGGAGTCCGCCGCCGGCACGACATGGTCCTCGGCGCTGCGCAGCAGCAACAGCGGCTGGGTGACCTGCGGCAGCTCGCCGTCCACCAGCCGGAAGAAGGTCCGCAGGGAGTGCGCGGCGTGCAGCGGCACCCGGGCGTAGCCCAGTTCGTGCCGGCCCTCCTTGGCGATGTCGTCGGCGATGCCCGGCGTCGACCGCAGGAGATGACGCGCCACCGGAAGGGCGTACGGCGCGAGGCCGTGCATACGGTTCGCCGGGTTGACGACCATGACGCCCCGGACCGCCTCGCCGTGCTTCGCCGCCAGCCGCAGCGCGAGCGCGCCGCCCATCGACAGACCGGCCACGAACACGTCGGCGCAGCGCTCACGCAGGGCGCGCAGCTCGCGGTCCACCTCCGCGTACCAGTCCTGCCAGCCCGTCAGCTGCATGTCCTCCCAACGGGTGCCGTGTCCCGGCAGCAGGGGCAGCGAGACGGTCAGACCGCGCCCGGCGAGGTGCTCCGCCCAGGGGCGCAGCGACTGCGGGGAACCGGTGAAGCCGTGGCAGAGGAGGACACCCGTCTCTCCGCCTTCATGGCGGAACGGCTCGGCTCCAGGGAGGACCGGCACCTTCGGTCTCCTGTTCATGGGGTCGGTTGGGGGTTCATGGGGTCATGCGCAGGTACTTCACCGTACGCGACCGCACTGACACCGACCAGGGTCGTCGGGCCCTTTGACGGTGCTCCGGGTTAAGGTCTGATCGACAGACACAGGAGGCACTCGGTTGTTGTACGGAACGATGAAGGTCGCCATCGGAGGGCCGCTGAAGGTCACCTTCAGGCCCTGGGTGGAGGGCGCCGAGAACATTCCGGACGACGGCCCCGCGATCCTGGCGAGCAACCACCTCTCCTTCTCCGACTCCTTCTTCCTGCCCGCGGTCCTCGACCGCAAGGTCACCTTCATCGCGAAGGCCGAGTACTTCACGACGCCCGGTGTGAAGGGCCGGCTGACGGCGGCGTTCTTCAAGGGCGCGGGCCAGCTCCCGGTGGACCGCTCCGGTGCGCGCGGCGCGGGCGAGGCGGCCATCAAGGCCGGTATCGAGGTCCTGGAGCGCGGTGAGCTGTTCGGGATCTACCCGGAGGGCACGCGCTCGCCCGACGGACGTCTCTACCGGGGCAAGCCGGGCGGCCTCGCGCGCGTGGCGCTCGCCACCGGCGCGCCGGTCATCCCGGTCGCCATGATCGACACGGAGAAGATCCAGCCGCCGGGCAAGGTGATGCCCAAGATCATGCGGCCGGGCATCCGCATCGGCAAGCCACTGGACTTCAGCCGGTACCACGGCATGGAGCACGACCGGTTCGTGCTCCGCGCGGTGACCGACGAGGTCATGTACGAGATCATGAAGCTCTCCGGCCAGGAGTACGTCGACAT
>JABFXD010000057.1 GCA_013361925.1 Streptomyces sp.
GCCCCAGACCGTCCTGCTCCGCCGCGGAGAGGTCCACAGCCCCGCCGATCCCTTCGCCACCGCGATGGTCGTCGAGCGGGGCCAGGTCGCCTGGGTGGGCTCCGAGGGCGCCGCCGACGCCTTCGCGGACGGTGTCGACGAGGTCGTCGACCTGGACGGCGCCCTGGTCACCCCGGCGTTCACCGACGCCCACGTCCACACCACCGCCACGGGCCTCGCCCTGACCGGCCTCGACCTGTCCGACGCGCCCTCCCTGGAGGCGGCACTCGCCCTCGTCCGGGACTTCGCCGCCTCCCGCCCGGACGACCGCGTGCTGCTCGGCCACGGCTGGGACGCCGCCCGCTGGCCCGGTGGCCGTCCGCCCACGCGCGCGGAGCTCGACGCGGCCACCGGAGGCCGCCCGCTCTACCTCTCCCGCATCGACGTCCACTCCGCGGTCGTGACGACGGCCCTGCTCGACATGACCTCCCTGGGGCACGTGGACGGGCCGCTCACCGCCGACGCCCACCACGCCGTCCGCGCCACCGCGCTCGGCGCCATCACCCCGGCCCAGCGCGTCGAGGCCCAGCGCACCGCCCTCGCCCACGCCGCCTCCCTCGGCATCGGCTCCGTGCACGAGTGCGCCGGGCCGGACATCTCCTCCGAGGACGACTTCACCGGGCTGCTGCGGCTGGCCGCCGAACAGGCCGGGCCGCGGGTCGTCGGCTACTGGGCCGAGCGGGACGTCGACAAGGTGCGGGAGCTGGGCGCTCTCGGCGCCGCCGGGGACCTGTTCGTCGACGGCGCCCTCGGCTCCCACACCGCCTGTCTGCACCGCCCCTACATGGACGCCGAGCACACCGGCACCGCCTACCTGGACGCGGCCGCCGTCGCCGCCCATGTCGTGGAGTGCACCGAGGCGGGCCTCCAGGCGGGCTTCCACGCCATCGGCGACGCCGCCGTGGCCGCCGTGGTCGAGGGCGTCCGCGCCGCCGCGGAGAAGGTCGGCCTGGCCCGCGTCCGCGCCGCCCGCCATCGCGTCGAGCACGCCGAGATGCTCACGCCCGAGACGATCGCCGCCTTCGCCGAGCTGGGCCTCACCGCCTCCGTGCAGCCCGCGTTCGACGCGCTGTGGGGCGGCGAGGAGGGCATGTACGCCCAGCGTCTGGGCGCGGAGCGGGCCCGCACCCTGAACCCCTTCGCGGCCCTCCTGCGCGCCGGCGTACCGCTCGCCTTCGGCTCCGACAGCCCGGTCACCCCGCTCGACCCGTGGGGCACGGTCCGCGCCGCCGCCTTCCATCGCACGCCCGAGCACCGGGTCTCGGTCCGTGCCGCGTTCACCGCGCACACGCGGGGCGGCTGGCGGGCGGTCGGCCGGGACGACGCGGGCGTCCTGGTACCCGGCGCGCCCGCCGATTACGCGGTCTGGCGTACCGACGAGCTGGTCGTCCAGGCCCCGGACGACCGGGTCGCCCGCTGGTCCACCGACCCCCGCTCCGGCACCCCGGGCCTGCCCGACCTCTCCCCGGGCGCCGACCTGCCGATCTGCCTGCGGACCGTGGTCGGCGGACGGACGGTGTTCGTGCGGCCGAGCGAGTGATCTCCGGGGGTGGCGCAGCTCCGTTCGGCTGCCGTCGCCGCCTCTCGCGACCTGCGCATCCTCCGCACTGACCTGGGCATTGAGGAGAGAGTCGCAGGTCAAACGGCTGTTGACAGCCAACGGCAGGGGGCCGGTAGGTTCGGCCCAGTCCACCACCGGACGCCCTACCGGGGAACGTCCGTGAACTCGTCGCCGCGCCGCTGGGTCAGGGACGGTGTGCCGCACCGGGGCACCGCCACTGGGAGCCAGGCTCAGCGCCCGCGCCGCTGCGAGGGAACGTTCCGGCCGGTCGGGGAGGTGTGACCCGGGTGGGGCCCGGGCGCTCAGTAGACAACGGCTTTCGGTCGATCCGCAGCCAGCGGGTCCCAGGTCGGCCCGAAGGGCGCCGGGCCCCCATCCGCCGTACGCACAGGCGTCGAAAAGCGGGTACTTACCCAGCTCTTGTTAAAACGACACCACCATACGAACCTCCTGTCACGTCGGTGCACGCGCCGCGCACTATGGTGGACGCCTGCGGACGGACTGAAGGGGCAGTAGTGAACGACGGCGACGGGACCCTGGCGGGGAGGCAGTTCGGCCCGCTCGGCACGGCCTTGGTGATCATCCCGACCTACAACGAGGCGGAGAACATCAAGAAGATCGTCGGCCGGGTCCGCGAGTCGGTCCCCGACGCGCACGTGCTCGTCGCCGACGACAACAGCCCCGACGGCACCGGCAAGCTGGCCGACGAACTCGCCGCCTCGGACGACCATGTGCAGGTCCTGCACCGCAAGGGCAAGGAAGGCCTCGGCGCCGCCTACCTCGCGGGCTTCCGCTGGGGCCTGGACAACGGCTACGGGGTCCTGGTCGAGATGGACGCCGACGGCTCGCACCAGCCCGAGGAACTGCCCCGGCTGCTGACCGCCCTCAAGGGCGCCGACCTCGTCCTCGGCTCGCGCTGGGTGCCCGGCGGCCGGGTGGTGAACTGGCCCAAGTCCCGCGAGTTCATCTCCCGCGGCGGCAGCCTCTACTCGCGCGTCCTGCTCGACGTCCCCATCCGGGACGTCACCGGCGGCTACCGGGCCTTCCGCCGCGAGACCCTGGAGGGCCTCGGCCTCGACGAGGTCGCCTCCCAGGGCTACTGCTTCCAGGTCGACCTGGCCCGCCGCGCGATCAAGGCCGGCTATCACGTGGTCGAGGTGCCCATCACCTTCGTCGAGCGCGAACTCGGCGACTCCAAGATGAGCCGCGACATCCTGGTGGAAGCCCTGTGGCGGGTCACCACCTGGGGCGTGGGGGAGCGGGTCGGCAAGGTGCTGGGCAGCGACA
>JABFXD010000512.1 GCA_013361925.1 Streptomyces sp.
CTTGGGAGGTGCCGTCATCTCGTCCGGGCCCTTCGCCCCGCCGGAGGTGTTCAGCTTCTCGTACGCCGACTCTCTGTCCACAGCCTGTGCGTAACGTCCGTGGAGCGGCGAGGACCTGACCGCCTCGTCGAGGGCGGCGGGCTCGATCGGGCCCATCAGGGACTCGGGAGCGCGCAGGCGGGTCGCCGCGACCGGGGTCGGGGCGCCCTTCTCGCTCAGGACGGTCACCACGGCCTCGCCCGTGCCCAGGCCGGTGAGCAGCTCCTCCAGGTCGTACGCCGAGTTGGGGAACGTCTTCACCGTCGCCTTCAGCGCCTTCTGGTCGTCCGGTGTGAACGCCCGCAGCGCGTGCTGGACACGGTTGCCGAGCTGGGCGAGGACGTCGCCGGGTACGTCCTTCGGGGTCTGCGTCACGAAGAAGACGCCGACCCCTTTCGAGCGAATCAGCCGGACGGTCTGCGTGATGGAGTCGAGGAACGCCTTCGAGGCGTCGTTGAAGAGCAGATGCGCCTCGTCGAAGAAGAAGACGAGCTTGGGCTTCTCGGCGTCCCCGACCTCGGGCAGATCGTGGAAGAGGTCGGCCAGCAGCCACATCAGGAACGTCGAGAACAGCGCGGGTTTGTCCTGTACGGCGGCCAGTTCGAGGACGGAGACCAAGCCGCGCCCGTCGGACGCCGTGCGCATCAGGTCGGCGGTGTCGAACGCGGGCTCACCGAAGAAGTCGGCCATGCCCTGCGCCTCGAAGGCGGTGAGGGACCGCAGGATCACCCCGGCCGTGGCGGTGGAGAGGCCGCCGATGTTCTTGAGCTCGGGCCTGCCCTCGTCGGAGGTCAGGAAGGTGACGACGGCCCTGAGGTCCTTCAGGTCGACGAGTTCGAGACCCTTGGTGTCGGCGTAGTGGAAGATCAGGCCGAGGGACTGCTCCTGGGTCTGGTTGAGCTGGAGCACCTTGGCGAGCAGGAGCGGGCCGAAGTCGGTGACCGTCGCCCGGACCGGGATGCCGTGACCGATGCCGCCGAGGGCGTAGAACTCGGCCGGGAAGCCGGTCGCCGTCCACTCCTGATGGACCTCCTGCGAGCGGCTGCGGACCTTGTCGTTCGGCTGCCCCGGGGCCGAGATGCCGGACACGTCGCCCTTGATGTCGGCCAGGAACACCGGCACGCCCTGCGCGGAGAGCTGCTCGGCGATCAGCTGGAGCGTCTTGGTCTTGCCGGTGCCGGTGGCGCCCGCGACCAGTCCGTGCCGGTTCAGCATCGGCAGCGGGATCCTGACCTGCGCGTCCGGCAGACACACCCCGTCCCACAACAGGGCGCCGAGATCGAGGGCGGGGCCGGCGAAGGCGTACCCGGAGGCGATCTCCAAGGCCTCCTTCGGAAGCGCGGGGGCACTGCCCGGCGCCTCGGGAGCGGTGGCCGGCGGCATGGTCTCGCTGTCACTCATCTCAGGCACCTGTTCCGGTTTGCCCCCGTTTACGGCATCTTTTCCAGCATCACACTCCGTCGCCATGGCTGCGCCCGGAAGGTCTTGACCGGTAGGCTTTCCGTGTGATCTTCAAGCGCATCGGAAACGGCCGGCCGTACCCCGACCACGGCCGGGAAAGCACCCGGCAGTGGGCGGACGTCGCGCCGCGCCCGGTCCGCCTCGATCAGTTGGTGACGACCAAGGGCCAGCTCGACCTGGAAACCCTGCTCGCCGAGGACTCGACGTTCTACGGCGACCTCTTCGCGCATGTCGTGAAGTGGCAGGGCGACCTGTATCTCGAGGACGGCCTGCACCGCGCGGTACGGGCGGCGCTCCAGCAGCGCCAGGTGCTGCACGCGCGTGTACTTGAGCTGGATTAAGTGGCCGCCCTGTAGAGGGTTGGCCCTTTCGGGTTCACCTGACCCGGATCCAATGATCATTTAGTAGGCATCGCCGCCCCGGCGCACTACGCTGCGCCCATGAGCATGCTGACTCCCCCAGGCATGGGCGGCAAGTACCGGATCACGGGGGACAAATACCCACGCATGCGCCGGCCCAGGCGGCGCGGCAGACTCGTGCTGGCGCTGGTCGCCTCCGTCGCCGCGCTCGGCCTCGTCGGCTGGGGCACGTTGCAGCTCATCGGCATCTTCACCGGCAACGACGACAAGGCGTCCGCGGCGGGGCCCAAGGCGGACTGCGCGACTTCCGCCTCGCCGTCGGCCTCGGCGTCCACGTCCTCGTCGGCCCATCCCAGGCCCGCGCAGATCACCGTCAACGTCTTCAACGCCACGCCCCGCGCGGGGCTCGCGAAGAAGACCGCGGACGAGCTGAAGAAGCGCGGCTTCAAGATCGGCGATGTGGGCAACGCGTCCGCGGAGTTCGACAAGAAGGTCAAGGGCGCGGGGCTGTTGCTGGGGCGTACGTCGGCCATGGGCACGTCGTTGCCGGTGCTGGGCACGCAGTTGGGTGGCGCCGAGACGCGGGCTGACGGGCGTAAGGGTGGCGATGTCGATCTGATCATCGGCACCGGGTTCAAGTCGCTGGCGAAGAAGGCGGACGCGGACAAGGCGTTGGCCGCGCTGGGGAAGCCGCAGCCGACGCCGAGTTCTTCGAAGAAGGCGTGTTGAGAGACGCCATTTCGCCGTAGGGGTGCGGTTGTTGCGCGACTGCGGGCCTGTTGTGGCTGGTCGCGCAGTTCCCCGCGCCCCTTTGGGGCGTTCTACTCAGCGGCGCCGTAGAGGCGGTCGCCCGCATCCCCGAGGCCCGGGACGATGTAGCCGTGCTCGTTGAGGTGGTCGTCGACCGCTGCCGTCACCACCGTCACCGGGGTGCCCGCCAACTCGCGTTCCATCAGCTCCACGCCCTCGGGCGCGGCGAGCAGCACCACGGCCGTCACATCGTCCGCGCCGCGCTTGATGAGCTC
>JABFXD010000636.1 GCA_013361925.1 Streptomyces sp.
CCGGCGTACGGGCCGCGCACCTCGATCCGTACGACCTCGCCGCGCTGGGCGGCGGCGACCACGACCGTGTTGTCCATGTAACCGCCCGCCGAGACGGGCGCGTTGCCGGTCGCGTCGACACCGGCGACATCGGCCACGAGGTGGGCGAGGGCGCGGGCGAGCAGCTGGTGGTCGACCTCGGCCTCGATGGGCGGCGCGTGCACGGCGAACTGCACGCGTCCGGGCCCGACGAGTTCGACAGCGCCTTCCACACCCGCCGCGACGACGGCGTCGAGCATCACCTTCGTCCGATGGACGCCGTCGGTGCCCGCGTCGAGCCGCTGGTAGGCGAGGACGTTGTCGATGAGCTGGGTGATCCGCGAGTACCCGGCGGACAGGTGGTGGAGGACCTGGTTGGCCTCGGGCCACAACTGCCCGGCGTCGTCCGCCGCGAGGGCGGCCAGTTCGCGGCGGAGTTCGTCGAGGGGGCCGCGCAGCGAGGCGCCGAGCAGCGTCAGCAACTGCTCGTGCCGGCCGGCGAGCGCCTCGTACCGGTCCTTCTCCCGTTCGCCCAGGGCGGCGTACCGCTCCTCGCCGGCGGCGAGTTCCTCCGCGTGCCGCTCCTGGAGCTCCTCGACCTCGGTGACGTGCTTCTGGCGCAGCGCGGTGAGCTCGGAGGCGTGCTCCTCGGAGAGCCGCTCCAGCTCGTCCGCGTGCTGCTTCTCGACGGTGGCCTTCTCCTCGGCGAGGGTGTCGTAGGGCCGGCGGTCGGTGAAGGTCATGACGGCGCCGACGAGCTGGTCGCCGTCGCGCACCGGCGCGGTCGTCAGGTCGACGGAGACCTTCTCGCCCTTCTTCGACCACACCACCTGCCCGCGCACCCGGTGCTTGCGCCCGGAGCGCAGGGTGTCGGCGAGCGGGGACTCCTCGTAGGGGAAGGGCGTGCCGTCGGCGCGGGAGTGCAGCATCAGCTCGTGCAGCTCGCGCCCGCCGAGGTCGCTGGCCCGGTAGCCCAGTATCTGCGCGGCGGCCGGGTTGACGAGGACGATCCGCCCGTCGGTGTCGGTGCCGACCACGCCCTCCGACGCGGCCCGCAGGATCATCTCGGTCTGCCGCTGGGAACGCGCCAGCTCGGCCTCGGTGTCGACGGTGCCGGTGAGGTCGCGTACGACGAGCATCAGCAGTTCGTCGCCGCTGTAGCCGTAGCTGTCGTAGGCCTGCTGGCCGTTCTCCAGATTGGCGCTGGTGACCTCGACGGGGAACTCGACCCCGTCGGTCCGGCGCGCGATCATCCGGGTCGGCTTGGTCCGCCCCGCCGGGTCCATGTGATCGGGCCGCCGCATGGAGCCCGGGATCAGCTTGGAGTCGAACTCGGGCAGCAGATCGAGCAGCCCGCGCCCGACCAATGCCGTACCCGGCGTCTCGAATGCCTCGAGCGCGATGGTGTTGGCGTTCACGACGGTCCCGTTGGCGTTGACCAGCACCAACGCATCGGGCAGCGCGTCGAGTATGGCTGCGAGGCGAGCAGCGCCTCGGGATGGCCTGCTGCTCACGAGACGCTTCCTCCCTGTTACCGCATCTTGCCGACCGCTCGGGCCATCTTGCCAACCGTCCCGCAGCGTGTCACGCGAGGGAGTCTAAGGGCTGTGGTTGCGCGGGCGGCCCCGGATGAGAGGGAGGTCGCACGACGAAGTGACGCAGAACGTGTGACCGACTCCCGCGACCTCTTCCTTCGTCCCCCGCGACCTTCGCGGTTCGTTCACGCCCTCGCTGAATCCGCCATGAAATGCCTGTGCGGACACGGCGGGTGCACGGGGTCGCGGACCGCCGCGGGCCTTACGGGGCCGCCGGACGCTTCAGGACCGCGGGTCGGGCAGCACCGGCACCATCCGGTCCCACCGCCCGATCTCGCACCCGTTGCTGCGGTCGTACGTCGCCTCGACGGGCCGCCCGGCCCAGGTCCCCGTGACATGTGCGGTGGCGGGCCCGCCGTACTGCATGGTGCAGACGCTGTCGTCGGGTACGGGGGCGAAGGCGTCCTTCCCCCAGCGGGTGCCGCGGTCGAGCGCGGCGCAGGCCCGGCCGGCGTCGGGGTGGGTGCCGCCCCCGGGATGGCAGTACAGCTCGAAGGTCCCGTCCTCGCCGTGGCCGGCGTTCCTGACGGTGACGGTGAGGTGGTCGCCGGTGCCGAGGTCGTCGCGGGCGGGCGGCGGCATCAGGTCGAGGGCGGCGGCGGGCGCGGCGGCGAGGGAGCCGACGGCGACGAGGGAGGAGGCGCCGGCGACGAGCAGCCGGGCGAGCGGGGCGCGGGACTTCCGGAACAGGGACATGACCTGACTAACGCCGCCCGCCCCGGCCGGTTGCGCCACGGCCCGTCGACCGCGAGAAGAGCTTTGCCCTGCGGCCCGCCTGCCTAGTACCGTGGGAGGCGATTGGTGACACCACGCTCGACTGTGTCATCATCTGCACGCACCACTCGCGCTCGCGCGGGCGGCTGTGCTGGAGGCGTCGCCTAGTCCGGTCTATGGCGCCGCACTGCTAATGCGGTTTGGGACTTAAATCCCATCGAGGGTTCAAATCCCTCCGCCTCCGCGCTTGATCACGAAGCCCCGGTCCTCAGACCGGGGCTTCGTCGTTGTCAGAAGGGGCCTCACATGGCGTTTTCGCAGCTCACAAGGGGTGCGGCAAACGGATTTCACATGGCGGCGGCAGTCATGTAATGTTCTTCCTGTCGCCGCGAGCGGCCCGGAAGGGCAAGGAACGGCGGGAAAACAGAACAAGCACTCGTAGCTTAACGGATAGAGCATCTGACTACGGATCAGAAGGTTGCAGGTTCGAATCCTGCCGAGTGCACATCGAGAGAGGCCCCGGAGAGATCCGGGGCCTTTCGCGTTTCGTGATGTTT
>JABFXD010000038.1 GCA_013361925.1 Streptomyces sp.
CGTACGCGGATGTCCGCCTCCTGGAGGCGGGAGCAGATGTCCGTCAGCTCGCGCGCCATGACCACCGCCAGGCCCGCGTCGCGGTCCAGCTTGCGGCCCGACTGGGGGCGCGCCGCGCGGGCCATCGCATGGGCCTCGGCGGAGAGTTCGCGGGTGTAGTGCATACAGGCGACCAGGTACGCGCGGTGCTGCTCGCTGCTGGTGGAGACCATGGACTGCAACTGGTCGTACGACTGCATGAGCCAGCCCGGTGCCTTCTCGTCGCCGCGGACGGCCACGTCCTTGGCGTGGGCGTCGGGGTCGGCGGGGAGGGTGCGGGCGAGCATCTGGAGGCGGGTGACGAAGCCGTCGCCGTTGGCCACGTGCTTGAGGAGGGTGCCGAACCGGTCGACCAGCGCCTCCTGGTCCTCGGAGTCGCGCAGACCGACGCCGGGGCCCTCGATCTCGATCGCGGCCGTCACGGTCCTGCGGTCGGCGTGGAGCAGTACGGCGATCTCGTCGGGGCCGAAGGGGGCGGCCAGCCAGCTGATGCGGCCGATGCCGGGGGGCGGGCCGATCTCGACCTCACGGCCGTCGGTGCGGGTGCCGGCCTCCATGACGCCCGAGCGGTACACGGTCCCCTGCTTGAGGGTCCGCTTGTAGCTGCGGTTGATCTCGAACCACTTGTAGAACGTGCGGTGCTTGTACGGCACGTAGACCGCCGCGAGCGCGAGCAGCGGGAAGCCCATCAGCAGCACGATGCGCAGGGACAGTACCGGGACGATGAGCCCGCACATCATGCCGAGGAACGCGCCGCCGATGATGAGCGCGATCTCGCCGGTCTCACGATTTCTGCCGACGATCGCGTTCGGCCGGGCGCGGCCGATCAGATATGTACGGCGGGGCGTGACCGGATGGGACACGTGGGACTCGGTCGTCAACGCCCTTCACCTCCCGTGCGGTTGTTACTGCTGTTGCGGGTGTTGCTGGCGTGGGGTGTGTTCACCGGGCTGCTCGAGCGGGGCGAGGGGGCGGCGGAGGGGACAGATCCGCCGCCACCGCCGCCACCGTTCGAGCCGCGCGTGCTGTGGGCGGCTACGCCGCCGGAGGCCGGGTTGGAGGGGCGGGCGCCGCCGCCGGAGGCTTGTCCGCCGCCGTTGTTGTCGGCGCGGGTGCTGTGGGTCTTGATGCCCTGGGCGACGAGGGTGGCTGGGCTGCTGATGACGGCCGCGGCCTTCCCTTCCGCGCCCTGCATGATGCGGTTGTTGCGGGAGCCGGCGATCTCGTCGCCGAAGCCGGGGACGAAGCGGTAGATCATCGCCGACGCGAAGATGGCGAGCAGGATGATGGCGAGGCCGGAGACGACGGCGGAGAACGCGTCGGGGCCGTCGTCGGTGGAGAGCGCGCCGGCGAGGCCGAGGACGATGACGATCACCGGTTTGACGAGGATGACGGCGATCATGATGCCGGCCCAGCGGCGGACGTGGCCCCAGAGGTTCTTGTCGACGAGGCCGGCGTAGACGACGGTGCCGAGGAGTGCGCCGACGTAGAGCAGGGCGGCCCTGATGACGAGCTCCAGCCACAGGACGCCCGCGGCGAGGATGCTGACGAGGGAGACGACGATCAGCATGATCGGGCCGCCGCCGATGTCCTCGCCCTTGTTGAGGGCGCCGGAGAAGGTGCCGAAGAACGTGTCCGTCTGGTCGCCGGTCGACTTCGCGAGGACCTCGGTGATGCCGTCGGTCGCCGATACGACGGTGTAGAGGATCAGCGGGGTGAAGGCCGAGGCCAGGACGGTGAGCCAGAGGAACCCGATCGCTTCGCTGATGGCGGTGGTGAGGGGGACGCCTCGCACCGCGCGCTTGGCGACGGCGAGCAGCCACAGCAGCAGGGTCAGGACGGTCGACGCCGCGAAGACGACCGCGTACTGCTGGAGGAACTTGGGGTTCGTGAAGTCGACGTTCGCGGTGTCCTTCACGGCGTCACTGAGCTTGTCGACGGTCCAGGAGGCGGCGTCGGCACAGCCCTTGGCGAGGGAGGAGAGGGGGTCGAGGGAGGAGGTGGGGTCGAGGGTGGTGGATCCGCCGGAGCCGGTGCCTTGGCCTTTTTCGCAGTAGTCCTTGGCGGGGCCGTGGATCAGGTCGCAGGGGTCGTTGCTCCCTGAGGGTGACGGCGTGGGCGAAGGCGTGGGTGCGGCGTATGCGCGCGTGGTCATGAGAACGGCTGTGACCTGCACGGCCATGGCGACAGCAGCGAGCCTGAGTACGCGTCGGCTACCGGGCATAGGTGAACCCTCCGTACTCTTCGACGGCCTTAGCCATCTCGTCGGCGCTGGAGGCCCTGTCGTCGCCGGGTACCGGCGAGGGGCCGTCCTTCTGGGAGTGCGTCACGATCTTCCAGTCACCACCGGTCCACTGGAGCTGCATGGTGATGGTGAACCAGGTGCTGGTGACCGGGTTGGTGGAGTTCTCGCCTGCCAGGCCGAGGAGGCCGCTGCACCAGACCTCGACGGTCGCGCTGTCGGCGGATGCCTGCGTGGCCTTGGTGCCGATCGGGCTCGTACGGGATACGAAGGTGTAGCCCTGGGGTGTGGAGCCGTCCTCGTTGAGTCCGACGTTCTTGTTGAACTGGGGTGTGTATGCCTTGTCCAGGGTCGCTTCGAACTGCGACACCCGGGAGGGCGTGATGATGGCGTTCAGGATGGCGTCACGCCGGGTCTTGTTGAACATGTCGGCCGAGCCCAGAGACACTGCATAATTCGCCGCCGCACTCTGCGCCCCCTGCTCATCCCGCGCGAACCCCGACTTCACCGGCGACTTCCCGGTCGCCGCCGTAGGCGAGGCCGCTGGCTTGTCGGTGCCGCCGGTTTTCTTGGAGGAGTCGTCTCCCCCGCGGTTCGCGAA
>JABFXD010000550.1 GCA_013361925.1 Streptomyces sp.
GCCACTCTCCCGACTCCGCGTCCTCGATCTCCAGGATGTTGTATTCATCCGGGCAGTGGACCAGAACCTCGCGGCCGTCCTGCAACGTGCCGAGCGCCACCGGATAGTCGAAGACATCGGCCCGGTAGTAGCTCCGGTTCAGCTCACGGACGAGCTGATCACCATCGAACAACAGTGCCTTGGTCCCACGCTCGGTATAGACGACGGAGTAGCGACCGGACGGGGAGACGACGCTCCGGTCGAAGGGAAACCCGTGGATGAACGAGGCAGGCTGCTCCACGCCGTCAGGACCCCATCGGCGGCCCCCACCCACCAGATCGACCAGATCATCGCCGTCCCACACCAGCGACTGCGCCTCCTCCGTCACCTTGAGAACGATCAAGACTCCACCCACCCCTCATCCCTGAACGCACGACGGCACTGCCCCGAAGGCACCAGGCCCCCCTCCGGAGCAGCGCCAATGAACGGACTCAGTCCGCCAGCGGCAGGTACACCCGGCTCCCGCTCGCCGCGAACTCCTTCGACTTCTGCAGCATCCCCTCAGCGATCTCCTCCTGCGACGCCCCCTCGGCCGCCGCACCGCCGAACCGCTCTGTGATGCTCTGGCTGATCTTCATCGAGCAGAACTTCGGGCCGCACATCGAGCAGAAGTGGGCCGTCTTGGCCGGCTCCGCCGGGAGGGTCTCGTCGTGGAACTCCCGGGCCGTGTCGGGGTCGAGGGCCAGGTTGAACTGGTCCTCCCAGCGGAACTCGAAGCGGGCGTCCGACAACGCGTCGTCCCACTCCTGTGCGCCAGGGTGTCCCTTGGCGAGGTCCGCCGCATGGGCCGCGATCTTGTAGGTGATGACGCCGGTCTTCACGTCGTCACGGTTGGGCAGGCCCAAGTGCTCCTTGGGCGTGACGTAGCAGAGCATCGCAGTGCCCCACCACGCGATCATCGCGGCGCCTATGCCCGAGGTGATGTGGTCGTACGCCGGGGCGACGTCCGTGGTCAGCGGGCCGAGCGTATAGAACGGAGCCTCCTCGCAGATCTCCTGCTGAAGGTCGATGTTCTCCTTGATCTTGTGCATCGGGACATGCCCCGGGCCCTCGATCATGGTCTGAACGTTGAAACGCTTGGCGATCGTGTTGAGTTCCCCGAGCGTCCTCAACTCCGCGAACTGCGCCTCGTCGTTGGCGTCCGCGATCGAGCCGGGCCGCAGGCCGTCACCGAGTGAGTACGTCACGTCGTACGCGGCGAGGATCTCGCACAGTTCCTCGAAGTTCTCGTAGAGGAAGCTCTCCTTGTGGTGGGCCAGGCACCACGCCGCCATGATCGAGCCGCCACGCGAGACGATGCCCGTCTTGCGGTTGGCGGTCAGCGGGACGTAGGGCAGCCGCACACCCGCGTGGACCGTCATGTAGTCCACACCCTGCTCGGCCTGCTCGATGACCGTGTCCTTGTAGATCTCCCAGGTCAGCTCCTCGGCACGGCCGTCGACCTTCTCCAGCGCCTGATAGAGCGGCACCGTGCCGATGGGGACGGGGGAGTTGCGCAGCACCCACTCACGCGTGGTGTGGATGTTGCGGCCGGTGGACAGGTCCATGACCGTGTCAGCGCCCCAGCGGGTCGCCCAGGTCATCTTCTCCACCTCCTCCTCGATGGAGGAAGTGACCGCCGAGTTGCCGATGTTGGCGTTGACCTTCACCAGGAACCGCTTGCCGATGATCATCGGCTCGATCTCCGGGTGGTTGACGTTGGCCGGGAGCACCGCACGCCCCGCGGCGATCTCCTCCCGTACGACCTCGGGCGCCACGTTCTCCCGGATGGCCACGTACTCCATCTCGGGCGTGATCTCGCCGCGGCGCGCATACGCCAGCTGCGTCACCGCCTCGCCGTCACGGCTCCGGCGCGGCAGTCGGGGGCGCCCCGGGAAGACGGCGTCGAGGTTGCGCAGATTGCCGCCGCGCGGCGAGGTGTGCTTGATGCCGTCGTCCTCGGGACGGACGGGGCGGCCCGCGTACTCCTCGGTGTCGCCGCGGGCGATGATCCAGTTCTCCCGCAGCGGGGCCAGGCCACGGCGGACATCGGTCTCGGCCGCTGGATCGGTGTACGGGCCCGAGGTGTCGTACAGCGTGACCGACTGCCCGTTGGTGAGGTGCACCTGTCGGACCGGCACCCGCAGGTCGGGGCGCGAACCCTCGACGTACGCCTTGTGCCAGCCGATGGACTTCCCGCTCTCCGTGGACTCTTCGCCCTGAATGGGCTGTTCGTCCTGGCTGGAGGCAGGCGTGCGTGCGTCCTTGATGGTCATGAGACCTACTCCCTACGCCGGCATTACCCGGTAACAGGTTCGGCGGTCGACGCAGCGGCTTCCGTCCGCCGACGTTTCGTGGGGAACGTCACTCACTGGTGACGACGTTCCACGTGAAACATCGCTGGGACGGAGGTCAGCGCCCTCTCAGCCCGGTGCTCCGAGCTCCCGCGTGTACAAAGGTGCCTCCACGCTAGCGTCAATTCGGGCGCGGTGAACAGAGGGCCCCTGCCGTTCTTGCGATGATCGGTCGGTGACCACGACACCGCAGCCCCCGTACCCGCCCGAGCCACCCCGTGGCCCCGGCAGCAGAGGCGAAGTCCCTGGCACCGGGGCCGGGCATGGTGCTGGGTACGGTTCCGGGCACCGCCCCGCTCGCGGGCCGGACGACTGGAGCGGGCCCGCAACGGGCAGCTGGAACACGCCTGAACCGGGTGGCTGGAGCAGGCAGGGTCCCGGCACGGGCGGCACGGGCGGCCCGGTCGGAGGCGGTCCCGGCGTCGCTGGCCAGGAGCAACGCGGTCCCGGCGTCGGTGGCGGCGGGGGTCAGCGCGGACCCGGGCCTGGCGGCGGTCACGACGACCA
>JABFXD010000901.1 GCA_013361925.1 Streptomyces sp.
GCTGACGGACGGCGACACCCAACACCCCTCCGGTCTGGTGCCGTTCCTCATCGACTGGGGCACCGCACGCCACCCGTCCGCCTCCGGCCTGCCCACCACCCCCCTGCTCGCGCTCTCGGCGACGGCTCCCGACCCCGACGAGATCCGCCGTCTGCTCGCGGCCCTCGACACCGAACTCCCGGTCACGGAGGGCCCGGTGGGGCTCACCTTCACGGTGGACACGCCACGGGGCGCGGTCACTTTCACCTGACCGAACCCTCATCTGACGGCACGCACCGCCATCAACAGCCCGCTCGCCCAGTCCAGCCGAACCGTACGGAACTCCTCACGTGCCTCCAGGTCGGCCAACAGCCGTACGACGGACGCCTCGTGGCCCTCGGGCCAGCCGGACTGCGGGTCGAGGTCGTCGATCAGATAGGTCCCGCCGGGGGCGACGAGCTCCAACGCCCGGTCCAGGTGGGTGAACTTGCCCGGCCAGGTGTCCGCGAAGACGAGGTCGAACAGCTCCCCGTCGTAGGCGTCCAGCCACTCCCCACCGTCGCCGCCGACGAAGGTGACCCGCGGATCGGCCCCCAACTCAGCCCGGGCAACGCCCTGATATCCGGCGTCGAGTTCGACGCTGACCAGCCGGGCGGCCGGGTCCATCCCGCTGAGCAGCCAGGCCGTTCCCTCCCCCACCCCGGTGCCGAGTTCGAGGACGCGGCCCCCGGGGCGGCTCGCCGCGAGCACGGCGAGAAGGCTTCCCGTGCGCTCCTCGCAGGACATGGTGAAGCCCGCGTCACGGGCGCGGGCGCGCAGGGTGGTGAGGGCGGCGGGCAGGCAGCGGGGAGTGTCGTCCATCGGCTCATGATGGGAGGGGCGCGGCGGCCCGGGCAACGACGATTTTCCGGCACCCGGGTGCGGTGTCCGATTCCTTCAAGACCACGGCCGTGGGCCCTGCCTACGGTGACCGTATGACTCCACGATTCGATGCCATCGGCCTGGTCGTCTCCGACATGGCCGCCTCGCTCGCCTTCTACCGCAGGCTCGGTCTCGCCTTCCCCGCGGGCGCGGCGGACGAGCCGCACGTCGAGGCCCAACTCCCGGGCGGCCTGCGCCTGTTGCTGGACACCGAGGCGACCGTCCGCTCCTTCCACGCGGACTGGCGGCCACCGACCGGGGGCGGCAGCCGCAGCGGCCTGGCCCTGCGCTGCGACAGCCCCGCCGAGGTGGACTCGGTGTACGCGGAGATGGTCGACGCCGGTCACCACGGCGAGCTCAAGCCCTGGGACGCCTTCTGGGGCCAGCGGTACGCGACCCTGCACGACCCGGACGGCAACGGCGTCGACCTGTTCGCCCCGCTACCGGCCGCCGAGTAGCTCTCCGAGTGGCAGTCCCGTCAACTCCCTTACGTCCCGGGCGAGATGGGCCTGGTCGGCGTACCCGGCGCAGGCTGCCGCCTCGGCGTACGGCACCCCGCGCCGGGCCAGCCGCAGCGCCCGCTGGAGCCGCAGCACCCGGCCCAGCGTCTTGGGCCCGTACCCGAACGCGCCGAGACACCGCCGGTGCAACCGGCGTGCGCCGAGCTCCAGATGATCGGCGGTGGCGGCGACGGTCCGCCCGGCGTCGAGGGCGCTGACGACCTCGCTGAGCAGCGGATCGGGGGCACCGGCATCGGCCGCGAGACCGAGGGCCGCCTCTTCGAGCCCGCGCGCGGGATCGACGGCGGCGTTCACGCGCGAGGTGAGCTGCCGTACCCGCGCCGCGGGCCACAGGTCGCCGAGCTCGACCCGCCGGTTGAGCACTTCACGGGCGGGGACACCGAGAAACGTGGGCGCGGTACCGGGAAAGAACCGAACCCCGGCCCAGCCACTCCGCTCACCTCCGGTGACGTAGGCGCGCGTATCGGGCCCGGCGACGAGCAGCCGGCCGTCGTGCCAGAGCAGATCCATGCACCCATCGGGCAGGACACGTCCGGACCCGGTATCGGAAGGGGTACTGGCCCAGACGACGGCACCGGAAAGCCGGGAGCTCCACTCCGCGTACATGAAAACCAAGGTTACGCACAACGCCTCCAGGGGCGCGGGGAACCGCGCGACCAGCCCCCACCCACCCGCACCCGCCTACGCGCCTACGCCCCCCTCCCCCGATGCTCCTGAGGACTCACCCCGTACACCCTCTTGAACGCACTGGACAGCGCGAACGCACTGCCGTACCCCACCTGCCGGGCGATCGCCTCCAACGTCGCGTCCCCCTCCCGCAGCCGGTCCGCCGCCAACGCCAGCCGCCACCCCGTCAGATACGTCATCGGCGGCTCCCCCACCAGCTCCGTGAACCGTCGCCCGAGCGCCGCCCGCGAGACCCCCGCCTTCGCCGCGAGCGACGCCACCGTCCACGGATGCGCCGGATCGTCCTGGACGAGCCGCAGCGCCCGGCCCACCACCGGATCGGCCAGCGCCCGGTACCAGGCGGGAGCCGCCCCCTCGGGGCGGGCGAACCAGGCGCGCAGCGCGGCGATGACGAGCAGGTCGAGGAGGCGGTCGAGGACCACTTCCTGGCCGGGTTCGTCGCGGACGATCTCCTCCATGAGCAGGGGCGTGAGCGGGCAGTCCCACACCTCGGGGGTCAGTGTCAGCAGCGGCGGCAGCGCGTCCAGCAGGCGCCCGCTGACCTCGCCCTGCCACAGATACGTGCCGATCAGCATCACGGCCGACCCGTCGAGCCGGTCGCCCCAGGTGCGTACGCCGAGATCCATGACGCCGTTGAGGGAGCGCCCGTCGGGGTAGCGGCACTCCCCGCCCGGCAGGATCAGTGCCTGCGGCTCCGTGCCGGGGTCGTCGGCGCAGGTGTAGGGGTCGGGGCCACGGGCGATGGCGAGGTCACCGGCGCGCAGTCGTACACTCCCCGAGCCTGCGGCCGGGGGGACCCCCGTCTCGCTTCGCTCGCCCGCGTCCGGCGAGATCCATGCCTCGCCGCGGACCATGACCATGACGGTGAGCGGGGCGCGGTCCTCGACGCGCACGCTCCAGGGCGGTTCGAAGCACGCCCGGATCATGAAGGCGCCCCGAGCGCGGGGCCCTTCGAGAAGGCCTGCGAGAGCGTCCATGGCGTCAGCGTAGACGCCCGCACATGGGAATGAGCCGTTCAGCGATGGGGTCTTGGGGCGCGTGGGCGTTGACTCGGGGGCATGACGGAGAACACGCAGCGGGACATGACGGTGGTGGTGACCGGCGCCTCGGGTCGTACGGGCAGCCGGGTGGCGGAGTCGGTGCGGGCGGCCGGGTTCGAGGTGCGGGCCGCGTCCCGGGCGCGGGGGTTCGACTGGGAGGACCCGACGACCTGGGCGGACACCCTGCGGGACGCGGACGCCGCGTACCTGGTGTACCCCTCCGACGTGGGCGCCCCGGCGGCGACCGAGGGGGTCGGGGCGCTCGCCCGGGAGGCCGTGGGGCTCGGAGTGCGGCGGCTGGTGCTGCTGTCCGCGCGGGGTGAGGAGCAGGCGGCGGCGACCGAGGAGGCGCTCAAGGCGTCGGGGGCGGACTGGACCGTCGTACAGGCGTCGTGGTTCTCGCAGAACTTCAGCGAGGGTCCGCTGGTGGAGGAGGTGCGGCACGGCGGGCTGACGTTCCCGGCGGGTGAGGTGCAAGAGCCGTTCATCGATGTGCGGGACATCGCGGACGTGGTGGCGGCGGTGCTGTCGTCCGGGGAGCGGTACGTGGGGCGGTCGGTGGAGGTGACGGGGCCGCGGTTGCTGTCGTTCCGGGAGGCGGTCGCGGAGATCTCCGAGGCGACCGGGAGGAAGCTGACGTACACGCCGGTGCCCGCGCGCGCCTACGGGGAGGCGCTCACCGGGTTCGGGGTGCCCGTCGAGGAGGCGGAGTTCCTGGTGGAGGTGTTCGAGGGGCTGCTCGACGGGCGGAACGCGCGGGTGACGGACGGTGTGCGTCAGGTGCTGGGACGGGGGCCCCGGGACTTCGCGGAGTTCGTACGGGAGTCCACCCCCGCGTGGACGTAGTGGTCAGGAACCGTCGGGTGACTTGTGCGGGGGATGCGTGCTCTTCACATGGGTGCGCAGCCTCGACGTCACGTCCTCCGGCGGGAGGAAGCGCGACCAGCGCTCCGGGAACTCGGACGGCATGTCCGGGTCGTCGGGGTCGTCCGGGTCGGTCTCCCGGTGGGCGGTGGCGCGGGCGACGTACTCGGCGACCTGCGCCTCCCGGACGCGTTCGTTGGCGGCGCGGGCCGCGGCCGTGGCGGCGGCCGGCCAGACGCGGTCGATGGCGGCGTTGACGGCGGCGCCGACGAGGACGGCGAAGGCGGAGACGCCGATCCAGAGCATGACGGCGACGGCGGCGGCGAGCGAGCCGTAGATCGAGGCGCCCTCGATGGTGTTGGTGAGGTAGATGCGCAGCAGGAAGCTGCCCAGCACCCACATGGCGAGGGCGACGAGGGAGCCGGGGACGTCCTCGATCCAGGGGGACCGGACGGGGACGGAGACGTGGTAGAGCGTGGTCAGGAAGGCGATGGACAGCACGATCACCACGGGCCAGTACAGGATCTGGACGACCGTCGCCGACCACGGCACGATCCGGACGACGGCGTCGGGGCCCGCGACCATGAGGGGCAGCGCGATCGAGCCGATGACCAGGGCGGCGAGGAAGAGCAGGAACGCCACCACGCGGGTCTTGACGATGCCGCGGACGCCGTCGAGGCCGTACATGACGGTGATGGTGTCGATGAAGACGTTCACCGCGCGGGAGCCCGACCACAGGGCGAAGAGGAAGCCGATGGAGATGACGTCGGGGCGGCCGCCCTTCATGACGTCGTCGAGGATCGGCTGGGCGATCTGCCGGACGCCCTTGTCGGACAGGACGGTGCGGGAGGCCTCCAGGAGGTTGGCCTCCAGGCTGCTGATGGAGTCGGTGCCGGTCCAGTCGTCGACGTAGCCGAGCAGGCCGATCATGCTGAGCAGCAGCGGCGGCACGGACAGCAGGGTGAAGAAGGCGGCCTCGGCGGCGAGGCCGAGGATGCGGTACTCCATGCAGGAGTTGACGGTGTCCTTGAGCAGCAGCCAGGCGGTCCTGCGCTTGGAGACGTCTCGGTAGAGGGCACGCGCCCGGTGGAGACGGCCGGAGGGGGGCCGCTGGGGGGATTCACTTGCTGGCTGCACGACCTAAAGGTATCCGCCGTACGAGGCTGCACTCATCCCCCACGGGGCCGCGACCGAGGCGATTCGGGTCATTTTCCTGTCATGCCCGCGATGGCCGAATTATTCGGTCACGCATATGAACGCCCTGCTGGGGAATTCGACGGAGCCCGGAAATCGCCAATGCCCGAGATTGCCTTGAATGGGTCATGAATCTCCGGAATCGTTCCGTATCGCATACGTTGCCTGGGCCAGCCTCCCCCCTGCCCACCCGAAGTGGAGAGGTGAGGCCATGAGCACGATCCCGCGGTGGACCCGCGACCCCAGGCCCGGCACCGCGGAGTACACGGCGCCGCTGCCCGAGGGCCTGCCGGCGGGCCCCGCCGCCGTCCGGGCGGCGCACGCCAAGGTGCTGGCCGCCCTGTCCGCGGCCCCCGGCGACCCGGCCCTCCGCGTCGACGTCACGGACCGCGGCCGCGACCGCGTCCTGCGACTGCGCTACCGCACCGACGTCCTCGACCGCGAGGCCGCCGCCCGGATCGCCGGCTACCACCTCGCCGCGCTGGCCGCCCCGGTCCGGCACAGTCTGCTGTCCGAGGCCGAACTCCGCTACCAGCTGGAGGAGTTGGCCGGGCCGTGCCGGGAGCTGCCCGACCGGCGGGTGCACGAGCTGTTCGAGGAGCGGGCGGCCCGGCACCCGGACGCGGTGGCCGTCGTCTCGGCGGCCGGGCAGCGGACGTACGGCGAGCTCAACGCCCGGGCCAACCGCATCGGGCGGGCGCTGCTCGCCCACGGACTGCGGCCCGAGGGCGTCGTCGCCGTGCTCCTGGAGCAGAACCTCGACTGGCCGGCCGCGGTCCTGGGCATCCTCAAGGCGGGCGGGGTCTGTCTGCCGATCGGGGCGCGTCTCCCCGTGGGGCAGGTGCGGACGATGCTCGACCGTGCGGACTACAGCCTGCTCCTCGGTCCGGACTCCGTGGCCGCCGCCTACGCCGAGGAGCACGCGGACACCGACCTGGGCGTCCCGGTCGCCGCCCACGGGCCGGCCACCCTTCACTTCACCTCCGGGTCCGGGTCCGCCGGTGAGCCCAGGGGCGCGACGGGCGAGCACGCCGGCTTCGCCAATCACGTCCTCGCCAAGATCGACGACCTGGGCCTCGGCGCCGGCGACGTGGTCGCGCAGACCGCGCCCCCGTACCGCGCCGGCTCCCTGTGGCAGCTGTTGTCCCCCCTTCTGGCGGGCGGGCGGACGCTGCTGGTCGGGCCGGAGACGGTCCGGGACGTGCCGCGGTTCGTGGACACGATCGAGCGCGGCCGGGTCTGCGTGGTGCAGGTGCGTCCGTCGTATCTGGAGTCGATGCTCGCCGAGTTGGAGCGGCACCCCCGTGAACTCCCGCAGCTGCGCCGGGTGGCGGTGACCGGCGAGCCCCTGCGGACGGACCTGGTACGGCGCTGGTTCAGGGCCCAGCCGTCCGTCCCGCTGGTCAACTCCTGCGGGCTGCCCGAGACTTCGGGCGACACCCATCACGAGATCCTGCACGACGTACCGGCCGGCCACTGGGTGCCGCTCGGGCGGCCGATCGCCAACGTACGGGTGTACGTCGTCGACGAGCGGCTGGTGCCCGTGCCGCTGGGCGCTCCCGGCGAGATCGTGTTCTCGGGCGTCTGCGTGGGCCGCGGATATGTCAACGACCCCGAGGGGACGCGAGCGGCGTTCACCGAGGACCCGTACCGGCCGGGCGAGCGGCTGTACCGCGGCGGTGACCGGGGACGCAGGCTGCCCGACGGGAAGCTGGAACTCCTCGGGCGACGCGATGAGCCGGCGACCCGGGATCCCGGCCGGCCGCACGGTCCGAGAGGAACCGCCCTGGCATCGCTCTCCACGCGCCCGGGGCTGTATTAGGTTCGCACCATGGCAGGCAGCACGCACAAGGTGACCAACCAGCCCCCGCCCTTGACCGGCCACGACGTCTTCACCACGGACAGAGCCCTGGTCGCGGCGGTCGAACGGCATGTGACACCGGATTGCCTCGACGAGGTCGTGGGCGAACTCGCGGCCCTCGGGCGCGCCTCCGGCTCCGCCCAGGTGCAGGAATGGGGCGCGCAGGCGAACGAGAACCCGCCCCGCCTCAGGACCCACGACCGCTACGGCCACCGCGTCGACGAGGTCGAGTTCCACCCCGCCTGGCACCGCCTCCTCGGCAAGGGCGTCTCCGCCGGCCTCACCGCCGCCTGGAACCGTCCGGCGGGCCATGTGCGGCGCGCGGCCGCGTTCCTGGTGTGGACGCAGGTCGACGCCGGCAACCTCTGCCCGCTGTCGATGACCCACGCGGCCGTACCCGCCCTGCGCACGGAGCCCGCGCTGGCGCGGGAGTGGGAACCCCGGCTCACGTCGATGATCTACGACCGTGAACCGCGTCCCGCGGACCAGAAGGCCGGCGTCCTGTTCGGGATGGCCATGACGGAGAAGCAGGGCGGCAGCGACGTACGGGCGAACACGACGACGGCGACGCCGCTCGCGGAGGACGCGACGTACGCGCTGACCGGGCACAAGTGGTTCTGCTCGGCGCCCATGTCCGACGGCTTCCTCGTCCTGGCCCAGGCCCCGGAAGGCCTCACCTGCTTCCTCCTCCCCCGCGTCCTGGAGGACGGCAGCCGCAACACGTTCCGCATCCAGCGGCTCAAGGACAAGCTGGGCAACCGCTCCAACGCCTCGGCGGAGGTGGAGTTCGACGGGACGTGGGCGCGCCGGGTCGGTGAGGAGGGGCGCGGGGTGCGGACCATCATCGAGATGGTCACGGCGACCCGCCTCGACTGCGTCCTCGGTTCGGCGGGCCTGATGCGGCAGGCGGTGGCCCAGGCGATCCACCACTGCACGCACCGGGAGGCGTTCGGCGCGAAGCTGGTCGACAAGCCGCTGATGCGGGCGGTGCTGGCCGACCTCGCGGTGGAGTCGGAGGCGGCGACCACGCTCGCGCTCCGGCTGGCCGCCGCGTACGACGACGGCGGTGAACAGGAGCGGGCGTTCCTGCGGATCGCGGTCCCGGCCGCCAAGTACTGGGTGACCAAACGCTGCGCCCCGCTGGTCGTGGAGGCCGCGGAGTGCCTGGGCGGCAACGGCTACGTGGAGGACTCCGGCCTCCCCCGTCTGATCCGCGAGTCCCCGCTGAACTCCATCTGGGAGGGCGCGGGCAACGTCCAGGCCCTGGACGTCCTGCGCGCCCTGCAACGCGAGCCGCTGGCCTTCAACGCCTACCTCCAGGAGGTGGGCAGGGCCCGAGGCGCCGACCATCGTCTCGACGGGGCGATCAAGGACTTGCTGACAGACCTGGCGGACCTGGACGGCATCGAGGCGAGGGCGAGGCGCCTGACGGAGAGGCTGGCCCTGGTACTCCAGGGCTCCCTGTTGGTCCGTTTCGCACCACCGGAGGTGGCGGACGCGTTCTGCGCTTCCAGGCTGGGCCAAGACGCCGGCGCAACGTTCGGAACCTTGCCGTCGACACTGGACCTGACGTCAGTGGTGAAACGGGCCCAGCCTCTCAACTGACCCAGGGTCGACGTACCCAGGGGCGCGGGGAACTGCGCGACCGGCCACAACGAGACCCGCGCACGCCGACGCGCCTCAAGAGGCACCCCAGATGGCGAAATGCCGCCGAACCGCCGGACGGCGGGGGTGGTGCTGCGCCGACACGGCACCACCCCCGCCTTGGCCCGTTCGAGGCCGCGAACGCCGCTCGGGACGGCGTCGCTCAAGTTTCAACCAGCCACGCCCGGGTCCACCAGGGTTGCAAGGGGTTGCAACTTGCTGCTGTCTGTGGCCGGACTGTGTCCCTCCGCGAGGGACGAACGGCACCATGAGACGAACAGTCAGGACGGACACCGCCCGTTGGCCGAAAGCCGACGGGAAACCGGTTGTCCGCGGCCCCTCCGGGAGGACCAGTGGCGCTGTCGCCGACGGACGTCGCCCAGCTAGCCGCCGTGGACGCGGCGCGCGCGGCGCGGGTGCTGAGCGACGTCCGCTCCGCCACGCTCTCCGGGCAGCGGGTGCCCGTCGCCCCGCGGCCGGTGATCGAGCAGTCGTGGGACCGGATGCTGCGCGGCGGCGTCGATCCCGACCACGACTTCCGTACCGGGCTGCTGCCCCGGGAGGAGGTGCAGCGGCGCCGGGAGTCCTCGGAGCTGAGGCATGTCCTGCCGGTGCTGCGCGAGGGACTGCTGTCGGTCGCGGACGTCGCCCACCACATCATGGTGGTCGCCGACGAGGAGGGCCGGGTGCTGTGGCGGGAGGGCAGCTCGCCGGTGCTGCGCAAGGCCGACGGGACCGGGTTCGAGCTCGGGGCGGACTGGCGGGAGGGTGTGATCGGCACGAACGGCATCGGCACCCCCGTGGTGGCGCGCCGGCCGGTGCAGGTCTTCGCCTCGGAGCACTTCGTCCGCTCGCAGACCTCCTGGACCTGTACCGGGGCGCCGATCATCGACCCGCGGGACAGCCGGCTGATCGGTGTGGTGGACGTGAGCGGTCCGCTGGAGACGATGCATCCGGCGACGCTCGCCTGGGTCGACTCGGTGGCCAAACTCGCCGAGGCCCGGCTGCGCGAACTGCACCAGTCCACGCTGGAGCAGCTGCGCGCGACGGCAGCGCCGGTGCTGGCGCGCCTCGGCGGGCGGGCGGTGGCGGTGGACCGGGACGGCTGGACGGCGGCGGTGACCGGGATGCCGTACCAGAGCCGGGTCGGGCTGCCCAAGTCGCTGTCGGCGGGGCAGCGGTGGCTGCCGACGCTGGGGCTGTGCACGGTGGAGCCGCTGGCGGGGGGCTGGTTGATCCGGGCGGCGGACGAGCCGGGGCCGCGGGGTGCGACGCGGATCGTGCTGGATCTGTCGCAGCCGCGCCGCTGGTCGATGACGGTGTCCGGGGGTGCCGGCACCTGGAGTCACGAACTGAGCCCTCGGCATGCCGAGTTGCTGTATCTGCTGGCCCTGCGCCGCAGCGGGCGCAGCGCGGCGGAGCTGGCCGACGACCTGTTCGGCGACCCGGGCCGTACGGTGACGGTGCGGGCGGAGATGTCACGGGTACGGCGCTATCTCGGGGGGTTTCTGGACCATCGGCCGTATCGTTTCTGCGAGGACGCGGAGGTCGAGGTGCTGCTCCCCGACGACCCGCGCGACCTGCTGCCGCACTCCACGGCCCCGGCGGTGGCCGGGAAACGGCTGTCCCGCCAGGCACCTTGAGGCCACCCGAGTCCACGAAATCGCCCGCCGGAACACCCAAGAAGCGGCATCTTCCGCATATTTGCAGGGTCTTCGTCCCCGGCACGCCCGGACTGCCGTAGCATCCCTCTACGGGCCACCCCACCTGCTCCTTGGTCAACGCACGGATCACCAGGCGCAGTTGGCCCGCCTCGGGAGGTACGAGATGATGCATCGCGGCAGACACCGCAGGCGGAAGCGGGGCAAAGCGCTGCGCGCGTTCCTGGCCGGAACCGCCCTCGCGCTCACCGCCGCGGCCACCATGATCAGCGCCTCACAGGCCACCGTCGCCGCGGATCCCGGGGCCCTGAAACCGCTGGCCACCGCCGCCGAGACCGACACGCTGCGGCTGCACGAGCAGCTGGAACCGCGGTCCACCCTCGACACGCTGGCCGCCGAGATGGGCAGGCCGGAGGGCGTGAGCGCCGTCCTCGCCGACGCCGACCACTCCCTGCGCGGCTCGGCCGACTGCACGGCGACCGAGCGCAGGGCGCTGCCCGTCGAACCGGCGGCCACCCGCGCGTACTGCTGGGACGCCGCCGACACCCGCTCGTGGCGCCCCGGCGCGGTCACCACCTCGGGCGACGCCGACGACGACGGCCTGTGGGGACAGAACCGGGTGATCCTCTCCGCCTGGAGCCAGGGGGCGCACGACCTGGCCCGCGTCGCGTTCATCGACGCCAACGACCTCGACCGCCTCACCTACTCCTGGGTGCTGCTCGCCGTCCCGGTCGACGGGGGCCGCGACTACCGCGCGCTCGACTCCCAGGTCTCCGGCATGGTCTGGTACCAGGACAAACTGCTGGTCACCTCCGCCGACGGGCTGTACGTGTACGACATGAACCGCGTCCAGCGCGCCACCACGGACGCGCCCGCGGTCGGCCGGGTGAACGGCGGCTGGGCGGCGCACGGCAACCGCTGGGTGCTGCCCGCGGTCGGCGTCTACCGCGCCGGCACCACGCACCCCGACTATCTCTCCCTCGACCGCAGTACCTCCCCCGACAGCCTGGTCGCGAGCGACTGGGTGTCCAAGGACAGCGACCGGAACGTACGGCTGTGGCGCTACGACCTCAGCGCGTCCTCCGACCGCGCCGGCCTGCTCACCACGGACGCGGCCGGGTTCACGCCCGTCGACGAGGCGTACGAGACGAAGGCACCCGGCGTCGGGGCCGTGCTGTCGTACCGCTCCGAGTGGTATCTGGGCCGCACCGCGGAGGACCAGGACGGCCGAGGCACGCTGTGGCGGCAGGACGCGACCGGCGCCCGGGCCACCCGCTGCGGCACCGACGAGTCCACCCGCTGCTGGAGCGGGGCGGCGGAGTCGCTGTCGTACTGGGAGGCGACCGGCGAGGTCTGGTCCCAGTCGGGACAGGCGCTGTTTTCGCTGCCACTGAACACGATCGACAGATCCCTGGCCTAGATGGTTGCCTGGGGGACATGCCCAACATCCCCGTGACCACCTGGTCCCTCGAGCAGACCGCCCCGACCGACCTCCTTCCGGCCGCCGCGCCGGAGGACGACGTGCGGATCGTCCGCTCCGAGGTCCCCTCCCCCGAGTTCAGCCGTTTCCTGTACGCCTCCGTGGGCGGTGACATCCGCTGGATCGACCGGCTCGGCTGGACGTACGCCCAGTGGGAGGAGCACCTGAACCGGCCGGGCGTGGAGACCTGGGTGGCGTACGACCGGGGCACTCCCGCGGGGTACGTGG